>NZ_JBNGGE010000007.1:0-273910 GCF_049975785.1 Streptomyces sp. WG7 | reverse complement strand
TGGGATGCCGGGCTCTGGGCGTCGGGTGTGGGATGCCGGGCTCTGGGCGTCGGGTGTGGGATGCCGGGCTCTGGGCGTCGGGTGTGGGATGCCGGGCTCTGGGCGCCGGGTGCGGGATGCCGGGCTCTGGGCGCTGGATGCGGGACCTCGGGCCCTGGGCCTGGATGCGGGACGCCGGGCCCTGGGCGCCGGGTGCGGGACCTCGGGCCCTGGGCGCCGGGTGTGGGACGCCGGACCCCGGGTGCGGGACCTCGAGCCCCGGATCCCGGACCCCGGGTGCGGGATCCCGGGCCCCGGGCGCCGGACGCGGGGGCCTCGAGCCCCGGACTCCGGGCACGGCGCCGTGTCACCCCACCGCCCCGCACCTCCGCCGGGTGAGCGGACGACGCCGGTTCACCGGGCGTCGGCCGGGGCCTCGTCGGTGGCCTCATCGACGGTCACCTCGGCGGACTCGTCGGCGGTCTCATCGGCGGAGACCTCCGGCAACTCCGCCGCCAGCGCCGCCGCGGCCTGCACCAGGGGCAGCGCCAGCAGGCCCCCCGCGCCCTCGCCCACCGTCACGCCCTGGGACAGCAGCGGTTCCAGCGCCATCCGGTCCAGCGCCTTGGCCTGGCCCGGCTCCCCGCTGTCGTGGGCGGCCAGCCACCAGTCCGGCGCCCGGAAGGCGACCCGCTGCCCGACCAGCGCGCACGCGGCCGTCACGACGCCGTCCAGGATCACCGGCACCTTCCGCACCGCGCTCTGCAGCAGGAAGCCCGTCATCGCGGCGAGGTCGGCGCCGCCCACCGTCGCGAGCAGCTGCAACTGGTCGCCGAGCACCGGCCGGGCCCGGCGCAGCGCGTCGCGGATCGCCGCGCACTTGCGCATCCAGGCCAGGTCGTCGATGGCCAGCCCGCCCCGCCCGGTGACGACCGAGGCGTCCGTCCCGCACAGCGCGGCGACCAGCACGCCCGCCGCCGTGGTGCCGCCCACGCTCACGTCGCCGAGCACCACGAGATCCGTACCGGAGTCGGCCTCCTCGTCGGCCACCGCCATCCCGGCCCGGAAGGCGGCCTCCGCCTCCTCAAGGGTCAGCGCGTCCTCGACGTCGATGCGCCCGCCGCCGCGCCGTACCCGGTGCCCCGCGACCTCGGCCGGCAGCGTCTCGGGGTCGCAGTCCAGGGCCATGTCGACGACCCGCACCGGCACGCCGAGGCGCCGGGCGAGCACGGACACCGGCCGGCCGCCCTCCAGCACCTCGCGCACCAGCTCACCGGCGCCGCCCGCGGGCCGCGCCGAGACGCCCAGCTCGGCGACCTTGTGGTCACCCGCGAAGAGCACCACCCGGGGCCGTTCGACCGGCCGCACCGGTACCGCGGACTGCGCCGCGGCCAGCCATTCGCCCAGGTCGTCCAGGCGGCCCAGCGATCCGGGCGGGACGACCTGACGTTCCCGGCGCGCCTCGGCGTCGCGGCGCACTCCGCCGTCGGGGCGCTCGATCAGATCGGTGAAGTCGTCGAGATTCAGCGAGCTCATTCGCCGAACAGTACCGGCCCCGGCCGGACACGACGGAGGACCGGTGCGCACCGCGCCCACGCTGCGTCGTTGCACCCCGGATCGCGATCACCTACGTAACGTTTTGCGTGGATTGTCGTACGCCGCCCTCCTGCCCCGCCCTCCTGCCCCGCTCTCCTGTCCTGCTCTCCTCCTCTCTGCCGGGAGCCGCCCATGTCCGTACCCCCCGCACCCTCCGCCGCATCGGCGCGGCCTCCCGTCCCCCCGGTGCCTCCCGTGCCCCGGTACCGGCCGTACCGCGACGACTGCCCCTGGTGCGGCTCGCGGCGGCTGCGCACCCGCCCGCGCCGCGAGGACCGGCGCGGCGAGGACTGGCGCCAATCCGTCCCCGGCCGTTCCGTCCTCGAACGCTGCCTGGACTGCCGGCACGCCTTCCGCAACCCCCCGCGCACCCCCGGCCCGCAGCACCCGCTGGTCCGGGCCGGAGTCCGCCTGAGACACGGCCTGGCCGCCCGCGCGATGCTCCGCCGCTGCCCCGAACCCGAGAGCTGGCTGGACGTCGGCACCGGCGACGCCGACTTCCCCCGTACCGCGCGCGCCCTCTTCCCGTACACCTCCTTCGACGGCCTGGACCCCCACCACCGCGTCCTGCGCGCCCGTGCGGTCGAGCGCGTCGAGGAGGCGTTCGTCGGCCGGCTGACGGACCCGCACATCGCGGCCCGCCTGCGCGCCCGGTACGACGTCGTCAGCCTCTTCCACCACCTGGAACGCGTCCCGGACCCGCGCGCCGAACTGCGCGCCGCCCTCCACGTGCTCCGCCCCGGCGGCCATCTGCTCGTGGACGTGGCGGACCCGCGCCGCCTGCTCGCCCTCCCGCCCGGCGCCTCGCACCCGGCGGACCTGCGCGCCGAACTGGGGGCGCAGGGCTGCACGGTGCTCACCGGCGCGCGGAGCCACCGCGTCATCGCCCGCAAGGACGCGTCGGCCCCGTGGTACCCGTCAGCCCCGTAGCACCAGCGCCTGCCCCGCCACCACCAGCAGGACCTGCTCGCACTCGGCCGCGAACGCCGCGTTCAGCCGCCCGAGTTCGTCGCGGTAGCGGCGGCCCGACGCCGTGGCCGGCACGATCCCCGACCCCACCTCGTTCGACACCGCGACGACGGTGCGCCGGGTGGCGCGCACCGCCTCCGTCAGCTCCCGCACCCGGTCCCGCAGGGCCCGTTCACCGCCGTCGGCCCACTCCGCGTCGTCCCACGCCCCGACGGCGTCCATCGCGTCCGTCAGCCACAGCGACAGGCAGTCGACGAGCAGGGCCGGCCCGTCGTCCTTCAGCAACGGCACCAGATCGCACGTCTCCGCGGTGCGCCACGACCCCGGCCGCCGCTCCCGGTGCGCGCAGACCCGCGCCGCCCACTCGGTGTCCCCGTTGCGGGAGCCGCCCGTCGCGACGTACAGCACCTCGGGAAAGGCCTCCAGACGCCGCTCGGCCTCCACCGACTTGCCCGACCGGGCGCCGCCCAGGACCAGCGTGCGCCGCGGTACGTCGGGCACGTCCTCGTAGGAGCCCACCACCAGCGTCGTCCCGTCCGGCACCGCCCGCGCCCCCGCCGACGCGAGCCGCCGCGCCAGCTCCCGCCCCGGCGGCACGTCGTGGCCGAGGTGGACGGCGACGACGTCCGTCGTCGGGCCCGCCGCGCGCACCGCCCGCAGCCTCGCCAGCGCGTCCGGCCGCCCCACGACGTCCGCGAGGACCAGGTCGTAGGACTCGGCGGGCTCCTCCAGACCGGCCGGCGCGCCGCCCGGCGGCAGGTACAGCAGCCGCTGCCCGTCCGGCCCGGTCACGGCGTACCCGGTGCCCGGCGCGTCCATCGCCACCGCCCGCACCCGGTGCCCGGTCAGGAGCGCCAGCTCCCGCCCGTCCGGCACCCGCCCCGGCTGCGGCAGCCCGGCCGGCACCTCCACGGCGGGACCGTCGTGCGGGTGGGACAGCAGCACCTGCCGTACGCCGGTCAGGGAGCGCCCGGCGCGCGCGGCGGCGAACGCGGCGCCGGGCGTCAGGTCGAGCAGCAGCGCCCCGTCCACCAGCAGCGCGGTCGCCGCGCGCGCCATCTCGCCCTGGGCCGCGGCACAGGCCGCGCAGGGACAGTCGGGGCGGGGGAGTCCCGCGGGGGCACCGGTGCCGAGCAGAGTCACGTCCACGCCCCGATTTTCCCCGGTCGCCCGGCGTCGTGCGCGCCCGAGGCCTTTTCGAGGGGGCCGTGGGTGGCTCCCCTGTTGCCCCGGCCTTCCACGGCGCACCCGGCTCAGCGCATAGGCTGCGGTCGGAGGCCGGACCAAGATCCGGCTTCCGCTCTGCATGTGCTGACATCTTGGAGGCGTACATGGCGGCATGGACGTGGCGGTTCGAGACGGCCGGCGGGACGGAGGTCCAGCCCGCGGTGGAGCCCGAGGAGTTCACCACGCAAGGGGACGCCGAGTCCTGGATCGGTGAGTACTGGAAGGACCTCAAGGAGGGCGGCACCGACCAGGTGCGGCTGTTCGAGGACGCCACCGAGATCTACGGTCCGATGAGCCTGCACGCCGAGGAGGCCGAGGCGGCCCCGGAGCCGGAGGCCTGACCGGCGGCCGGGGGCGGGCCCCACCGGGCCGCCCCCGGCCCCTCACTGTTCGCCGAGCGTCACCTCGGCGGTGCGCTCGTCGCCGTTGCGGGTGTACGTCACCTTCGTCCGGTCGCCCGGCTCCATCGACGCCAGCGCCTCGGCCAGTGCGGTGATCGTGGTGATGTCGGTGTCGCCCAGCCGGACGATGACGTCCCCGGGCCGCAGCCCCGCCCGGTCGGCGGCCCCGCCGTCACGGGCCTCGACGACGGCGACGCCCGCGGGCCGGTAGCCGTGGTCGACGACCGTACGGGCGGTGATGTCGAGCGCCGCCCGCCCCGAGTCGGTGACCCGGCCGTCCTCGACGATCTGGCCGGCGACCGTCCTCACCATCGACGCCGGGATCGCGAACCCGATGCCGGGCGCCGCGCTCTCGCTCATGCCCGGGTCGGTCGCCGCCAGCGTCGGAATGCCGATCACCTCGCCGTCGAGGTTGACGAGGGCGCCCCCGCTGTTGCCGGGGTTGATGGCCGCCGACGTCTGCACCATGTTGCCGATGGTCGCGCCCGTACCGCCCCCGCTGCTGCCCTCGGTGACGGTCCGTCCGGTCGCCGACACGATGCCCTGCGTCACGCTGGAGGACAGCCCGAGCGGCGAGCCCATCGCCAGCACGATCTGCCCGACCGCGACCTTCGAGGAGTCCGCGAAGCGGGCCGCCCTCATGCCGTCGGGCACCTTCTCCAGCCTGATGACGGCGAGGTCCTGCTCGGGGTAGGAGGAGACGAGTACGGCGGCGAGGGCGTCCTCGTTCCGGGCGGTCGTGACCCGGAACGACTCGCTGTCCCCGACGACGTGCGCGTTGGTGACGACGTGCCCCTTGTCGTCGAACACGACCCCCGAGCCCAGGGAGTCGCCCGCCTGGATCTGCACGACCGACGGGAGTACGTCCTTGATCACCCGCTCGTAGTCGGCCTGCAGGTCGTTGGCCGCGAGGGGCGCCGCGGCCCGTGCCGTGCCGGCCTCCGGCTCGTCCCGGGACCCCGTGCCGGACCCGGCGCCGGCGTCGGAGCAGCCGGCGGCGAGCAGCAGGGAGCAGGCCAGCGCGGCGACCGGGCCGAGCAGCCGGGGCACACGGGTACGGCGGGCAGGGGAAGCATCCATGCCCCGAGTCTCACCGCGCACCGGAACCCCGGCCCCCGGTGAGCACCCGAACGGGCGCCGCGGTCCTACCCGCGCACCCCGCACAGATGCAGCAGCGCCGCGACCCCGCGGTACGGGTCGGTCCGGCCGGCCCGCGCCTCGGCGGCCAGCAGGGTTTCAAGGTCGTCCGGGACCGGGGCGCCGTCGGGCGCCGCGTCCGTGAAGACCCGGACGCCGTACCAGGCGTTCAGCGGGGCGCCGATGCCCGCGAGCTTCGCCGTCAGCGTCGCCAGCCGGTCCGCGCGGACGTCGAGGCCGAGGTGATCGCGGCAGGCGGTGGTGTCGAATGCCGCCAGCGCGCCGGCCCACTCGCCGCACAGGGCCGGGCGCATGGCGAGCGCGTCGCCGTTGCGCACCAGGAGAGACAGCAGCCCGCCCGGCGCGAGCATCCGGGCCAGCCCCGCGAGCAGCGGGTCGGGCTCCTCGACGTACATGAGCACGCCGTGGCACAGCACCACGTCGAAGCTGCCCGGCAGGAAGTGCACGCCGGTGTCCCGGCCGTCGCCCTCGATGATCCGCATCCGTTCCCGGATGCCCTCCGGCTGGCCGGCCAGGGCGTCGCGCGCGGCGGCGATCATGGCGACGTCCCGCTCCACGCCGGTCACCTGGTGCCCGGCCCGTGCCAGCCGCAGCGCCTGGGTGCCCCGGCCCATGCCGACGTCCAGCACCCGCAGCCGCTTGCCGACCGGGAAGCGCCCGGCTATCTGCTCGTCCAGTTGCCGGGCCACCAGCTCCTGCCGGACGACGTCCCGCAGGTCGCCCGGCCCGGCCGGCCGGGCCTCGGCCGCGCCCTGGAACGGCGTGGTGCTCAGGGCCGCTCCCCGCGCTTGACCTGGGGCTTGGGCAGCCGGAGCCGGCGCATCTGGAGGGAGCGCATCAGCGCGTAGGCGACCGCGCCGCGCCTGCGCTCGTCCGGGAAGCGCTCGGCGAGGCGCTTCTTCAGCCGGAAGCCGCTGACGAGCGAGTCCAGCACGATCAGCACGATCACGAACAGCCACAGCAGCAGCGCGACGTTCTGCAGCACGGGCACCTGGATCATGCTCAGCACGAGAATGACCACGGCCATCGGCAGGAAGTACTCCGCGATGTTGAACCGGGAGTCGACGAAGTCGCGCGCGAACTTGCGGACCGGACCCTTGTCACGGGCCGGCAGGTACCGCTCGTCGCCCTTCGCCAGCGCCTCGCGCTGCCGCGCCAGTGCGGTCCGGCGCTCCTCGCGCTGGCGCTTGGCGGCGTCCTTGCGCGTCAACGGCGTGTTGGCGACGCTGCGGCGCTGGGACTGGGCCGCACTGCGCTTGGGCGTCGGCCTTCCCTTCGGGGCCTGCGGATCACGGGGCTGCTTGGAGTCGGTCACCGGCGTCTTGACGAGGCTCGGTGCCTTCTCTTCCTTGGCACGGCTACGGAACACAAAACCCAAGGGTACGGGGTATCGGGGTGTGGACCCCAGTCCGGTGGGGAACGATCCGGCAACGCCGGTCGTCTGTAAGTGGACAGAGCGGACGTTGCGTACACCGCCGGGCGCCGGGCCATTACCGGACAACCCGGGAAGCACCTACTCCCTACGCCGGACCGGGAGCGTACGCAGTCGTCCTTGGGGATGAGCGCATCCGTCCCCGAACAGTGCGGTAATGGATGCAGGGCCCGTACTGTGGGTTCTGTCGCAGGTGCTGGAGCCGGAGTCGGTCAGAAGGGGGCGCGCGAAGCCCATGAGCGGTGTCATGAAGCGTATGGGGATGATCTTCCGCGCGAAGGCCAACAAGGCCCTTGACCGGGCCGAGGACCCGCGCGAGACCCTCGATTACTCGTACCAGAAACAGCTGGAACTGCTGCAGAAGGTGCGCCGCGGCGTCGCCGACGTGGCGACCAGCCGCAAGCGACTGGAGCTCCAGCTCAACCAGCTCCAGTCCCAGTCGTCCAAGCTGGAGGACCAGGGTCGCAAGGCGCTGGCGCTGGGCCGCGAGGACCTGGCCCGCGAGGCGCTCTCCCGGCGCGCCGCGCTCCAGCAGCAGGTCACCGACCTGGAGACGCAGCACGCCACGCTCCAGGGCGAGGAGGAGAAGCTCACCCTGGCGGCCCAGCGCCTCCAGGCAAAGGTGGACGCCTTCCGTACGAAGAAGGAGACCATCAAGGCCACCTACACGGCCGCCCAGGCGCAGACCCGCATCGGCGAGGCGTTCTCCGGCATCTCCGAGGAGATGGGCGACGTCGGCATGGCCATCCAGCGGGCCGAGGACAAGACCGCCCAGCTCCAGGCCCGGGCCGGCGCCATCGACGAACTGCTCGCCTCCGGCGCCCTGGACGACCAGTCCGGCATGCACAAGGACGACATCCAGGCCGAGCTGGACCGGCTCTCCGGTGGTACGGATGTAGAGCTGGAACTGCAGCGCATGAAGGCCGAGCTGGCCGGGGGCAGCACCTCCGACCGGCAGGCCATCGAGGGCGGCCAGGACCAGGGCCAGGCGCAGTCCCAGCAGCAGCCGCAGGACACCCCGCGCTTCGACAAGCAGTAAGCCCACGCCTAGGAGGGCGACATGATCGTACGGATCATGGGGGAGGGCCAGCTGACGCTGGCCGACGGCCGTCTGGCCGAGCTGAACAAGCTGGACGACGAGCTCCAGGCCGAAGTGGAGAACGGCGACGGCCCCGGTTTCCGTGCGACCCTCCAGGCCCTCCTGGCCAAGGTCCGCGAACTGGGCGAGCCGCTGCCCGACGACGCTCTGGAGCCGTCCGACCTCATCCTCCCATCCCCGGACGCCACCTTGGAAGAGGTCCAGGAGCTGCTGAGCGACGACGGCCTGATCCCGGGCAGTGCGTGAATCGCTCGGCCCGTCGTGGGGGTCCCCCACCCGAGCGGAGCCGGGACCGGGGGAGTGCGAGGACGAGGCCGTCGGGCCGGAGCGGGTGCCGGGAGGCGCAGCCCCCGGGCCGGCGGCCGCAGAGCGCGGGCCCGGCGAGAGGACGCGTCCACCGCGGCTACGGTGAACCGACGTGAACACCCTCGCCCGCGCCCGCTGCACCATCGGCGCCCACCCACTGGCCCTGGACGCGGCCATCGCGGCAACCGTCCTGATCGGCATGGTCGCCGGCTCCTTCGTGGACCCGCACGGCCCCGAGGGCGTCAGCTGGGCCCTGCGCACCCCCGATGCGCTCAGCCTGGTCCTCATGGTGGTCGGCGCCGCGGCGCTCGTCTTCCGCCGCCGCGCCCCACTGGTCGTCCTCGCGGTCACCGGCGGCGTCTCCGTCGTCGAGGGCGTCACCGGCGACCCCCGCGCGCCCGTCGTCATGTCCGCCGTCGTCGCCCTCTACACCGTCGCCGCCTCCACCGACCGCCCCACCACCTGGCGGGTCGGCCTGCTCACCATGACGGTGCTCACCGGCGCCGCCATGCTCGCCGGACCCCTGCCCTGGTACGCGCAGGAAAACCTCGCCGTCTTCGCCTGGACCGGCATAGGCGCCAGCGCCGGGGACGCCGTCCGCAGCCGGCGCGCCTTCGTCCAGGCCATCCGCGACCGGGCCGAGAAGGCCGAGCGCACCCGCGAGGAGGAGGCCCGCCGCCGCGTCGCCGAGGAGCGGCTGCGCATTGCCCGCGACCTGCACGACGTGGTCGCCCACCACATCGCCCTGGTCAACGTCCAGGCCGGGGTCGCCGCCCACGTCATGGACAAGCGGCCCGACCAGGCCAAGGAGGCCCTCGCCCACGTACGGGAGGCCAGCCGTTCCGCGCTGGGCGAGCTGCGCGCCACCGTCGGTCTGCTCCGCCAGTCCGACGACCCGGAGGCCCCGACCGAACCCGCCCCCGGCCTGGACCGCCTCGATGAACTCGTCGCCACCTTCCACCATGCGGGAATGCACGTCGAGGTGGCGCGGGCCTACCAGGACACGGCCCTGCCCACCGCCGTCGACCTGGCCGCCTACCGCATCATCCAGGAGGCGTTGACCAATGTGCACAAGCACGCGGGGACCCGGGCTAAGGTCGAGGTCAGCGTCGTGAGGGTGGGCCCGGACATCGAGGTCACCGTGCTCGACGACGGCGCCGGCGAGGGCGACGCCGCCGGAGCCGGCAGTGGCGGCGGCGGTCACGGTCTGCTCGGCATGCGTGAGCGCGTCACCGCCGTGCGCGGCACCCTCACCACCGGTCCCCGCTACGGAGGCGGGTTCCGGGTCCATGCGATCCTTCCGGTCAGGAACCGCACCAAAGCCGTGGAGGGCCCCGTATGACGATCCGTGTCCTGCTCGCCGACGACCAGGCGTTGCTGCGCAGCGCCTTCCGGGTGCTGGTCGACTCCGAGCCCGACATGGAGGTGGTGGGGGAGGCGTCCGACGGCGCGGAGGCGGTCCGGCTCGCCGCCGAACAGCGCGCCGACGTGGTGCTGATGGACATCCGTATGCCCGGCACCGACGGCCTCGCCGCCACCCGCCTGATCAGCGCGGACCCTGCCCTCGCCCATGTCCGCGTGGTCATCCTGACCACCTTCGAGGTCGACGACTACGTGGTGCAGTCGCTGCGCGCGGGCGCCTCCGGCTTCCTCGGCAAGGGCTCCGAACCCGAGGAACTGCTCAGCGCGATCCGGGTCGCGGCCGGCGGCGAGGCACTGCTGTCCCCGACCGCCACCAAGGGGCTGATCGCCCGCTTCCTCGCCCAGGAGGGCACGGCCGGCGAGGACCGGGACCCGGCCCGCGCCGAGCGGCTGGAGACGCTCACGGTGCGCGAGCGCGAGGTGCTGGGCCAGGTCGCCGGCGGGTACTCCAACGACGAGATCGCCGAGCGGCTGGAGGTCAGCCCGCTCACCGTGAAGACGCATGTCAACCGGGCCATGGCCAAGCTGGGCGCCCGCGACCGGGCCCAGCTGGTCGTCATCGCGTACGAATCCGGACTGGTACGTCCAAGGGTGGAGTGACCTCACCTTCCGGTCGCTGGCCCAGCCGCTGATCCTGCCGGTCTCGATCCCGTTCGCGGCGACCGGCGCGATCGGCATGCTGATGCCGATCGGCATCGTGGTCACCAACGCGATCGTGCTGATCGACCTGCTCCCGATGGCGCTGGGCGTCACCGGCGAGGGCGGCTTCATCGCCCCAGCCGCTGGCGGTGGTGGTGATCGGCGGTCTGATCACGTGCACCCTGCTGACCCTGCTGCTGGTCCCGACGCTCTACGCGATGCTGGAGCTGCGCAAGGAGCGGCGCGCGAAGAAGAAGGCGGCGAAGAAGGGCCTGCCCGAGCCGCACTCCTCGGCGGAACCGAAACCGGAACCGAAACCGGAACCGGAACCGGAGCCGGAGCCGGAGCCGGCCCAGGTCTGACATCCGTCGGTACGACGAAGGGGCGCCCCGGTGGGGCGCCCCTTCCCGCGTGCGGGCCCGGACCCGGAGAGCGCGGCCGGCCGCGCGTCTCCTCAGCGCTCACACGTCCTCAGTGCTCACACAGGGAGAACTCCCGTTCGTAGAGCTGCTCGTTGTGTTCGTCGACGAAGAACTTGCGTTCCCGCATGAGTTCCTCGCGGTAGGTCCTGGCCTGTTCGAGCGTCATGGTCGAGGTGTCGGACCAGGGCTGCTGCGGTGGCACGTCGGACGTCGAGACGATCCTCTCCGACGGGTCGACCAGGAAGAACGCGAGGATCTTGCGGTGCCCCGGGCGGGTGGGGTCCGCGAGGCGGAACGAGTCGACGCGGTGCTGCAGGACGTTCGGGAACGCCAGGCAGCGGCCCGCCGGGGTCGACGCCGACCCCAGCACCTGGTTCAGCGCGTCCTCGTTCTCCAGGCCGTAGACCTCGCGCAGGCCGTTGTGGTCGTTCTGCTCGTAGCGCGGGTCGTCGAGCGCCGTGCGGAAACCCAGCCGGCTCTCGGTGATGTTCTCGCTGTCCCAGTAGTAGATGCCGGTCGAGACGATCCGCTCGTTCAGCATCCCCTCGACATGCCAGGAACCGCCGGCGTACTCGGGCTTGTCCGGGGTGAGGTGGATGGTGGCGAGCTTGACGATGACCTGGAGACGGCGGCCGCGCAGGTCGACCCGGGCGGATGCGTCCGGCAGCTCGGGCGGGGTGAAGACCGGGGCGTCCGGGACGGCCGGGCGGCGGTTCTCCCACCAGTCGTCGCTGGCCTCTTCCCAGGCCTGCATGGCCTCTTCGTAGGCCTCTTCGTCGCTGAAGGAGGACTCGTCCGGTTCGTCCGGCTCCTGCGACTCGTCGTACCACCCGAAGGGGTCGGCCTCGATCCGCGGGGGACGCGGATGACGCAGGTCGGTGAGCACGTTCTCCAGCAGCGGGCGCATGCGCGCGAACAGGTCCGGCAGGACGGAGGCCAGTTCGCGATGGGCCTCGGGGTGCACGTTGTTGACGTACGAACGGAAGGCGACGTCGCCGTCGTCACTGACGTCGACGTCCGTGGGGAGCCACTGGAACCTCTCCGAGAACTCGTACCGCGAGTAGCGGTCCGTCGGGTTGTGCCAGGCCCGCTCGGGTGCGCCGCTCACCTCCCGCACCAGGCAGAAGAGGGAGGGGTGGACCAGGTCCAGTACCTGGCCGTCGGAGCCGGGATGCCAGTCCCGTTCCGCTTCGGGGACCTCTTCCAGGACCCGGACCGCCTCGCGCAGCCGCGAGCGGAGCCCGTCGTCGACCAGCGTGTCCGACTGCCACACCCCGTCGACGGCGGACACCTCGACGCCGCTGTGCGCGTCGCGCAGCGCGGCGTAGTGCGCGAGTTCGGCGAGCACGTGGTGAACCTGCGCCTCGGTGAGCCCCTGGGCGACCGCTTCCCGCGTCCACCTGGCGAGGATGCCGGGGTCGTGCATCTTGTCGGACCACCCCGGTTTCGACCGGATGTGGGCGCTGCACCGCATCATCTCGAGTTCCCGCAGCGTTCGGGGTTTCGCGGACCATATGGAGCGGGACGCGTTGAAGGGCAGCGGGAAAGCGGACAGGCCGGTCAATGCTCTGGATCCTCCCAGTCGGAGTGGCGGCGGGAAGCCTACGGCAGCGGACTGACACCGCGGCCGTGGGCTTCCCGCCCGCCGGACCGACCCGGCCGGGTTACGGCAGCGCCAGCATCCGCTCCAGCGCCAGCTTCGCGAACGCCTCCGTCTCCTTGTCCACCTCGATGCGGTTGACCAGGGTGCCCTCGGCGAGCGACTCCAGCGCCCAGACGAGGTGCGGCAGGTCGATGCGGTTCATCGTCGAGCAGAAGCAGACCGTCTTGTCGAGGAAGACGATCTCCTTGCCCTCGGAAGCGAAACGGTTCGCCAGCCGCCGGACCAGGTTCAGCTCGGTGCCGATGGCCCACTTGGAACCGGCCGGGGCCGCCTCCAGGGTCTTGATGATGTACTCGGTCGAGCCGACCTGGTCCGCCGCCGCCACGACCTCGTGCCGGCACTCGGGGTGCACCAGGACGTTCACGCCCGGGATGCGCTCACGGACGTCGTTCACCGAGTCGAGACTGAAGCGGCCGTGCACCGAGCAGTGCCCCCGCCACAGGATCATCTTCGCGTCGCGCAGCTCCTCGGCGGTCAGTCCGCCGTTCGGCTTGTGCGGGTTGTAGAGGACGCAGTCCTCCAGGGACATGCCCATGTCCCGCACCGCGGTGTTGCGGCCCAGGTGCTGGTCGGGCAGGAACAGCACCTTCTCGCCCTGCTCGAAGGCCCAGTCCAGAGCGCGCTTGGCGTTGGACGAGGTGCAGATGGTGCCGCCGTGCTTGCCGGTGAACGCCTTGATGTCGGCGGAGGAATTCATGTACGAGACGGGTACGACCTGCTCGGCGATGCCGGCCTCGGTCAGCACGTCCCAGCACTCGGCGACCTGCTCGGCCGTGGCCATGTCCGCCATGGAGCAGCCGGCGGCCAGGTCGGGCAGGACCACCTTCTGCTCGTCGGAGGTCAGGATGTCGGCCGACTCCGCCATGAAGTGCACACCGCAGAAGACGATGTACTCGGCCTCCGGGCGCGCGGCCGCGTCCCTCGCCAGCTTGAAGGAGTCGCCCGTGACGTCGGCGAACTGGATGACCTCGTCGCGCTGGTAGTGGTGACCGAGCACGAAGACCTTGTCCCCGAGCTTCTCCTTGGCCGCGCGGGCGCGCGCGACCAGGTCCGGGTCGGAGGGGGAGGGCAGGTCGCCGGGGCACTCCACACCGCGCTCGCTCCTCGGGTCGGCCTCGCGGCCGAGGAGGAGCAGGGCGAGGGGCGTCGGCTGCACGTCGAGCTCCTGGGTTTGGGCGGTGGTCACGACACGCACCCTTTCTACTTTTCGTCGAACTGACGCTATATATCATAACTGGTTTACGTCAGTTTGACGATGCCCGTCGTGTCGGTGTGACGTGAATCCCGGTGCCCGAGCCGCTGTCCGCTCCCCGGGGCGTGTGCGAGCATGAAGGGAAGGCCGAGGGACACGACACGGGTCCGACCCGGAATGAATCCGCGGCCCCGCCGGTTGGAACCGTCGGCAAGCAGTCTCCGTACAACCCGGGAGAGATGTAGATGTCCGTATCGGACGAGACCACCACCGTCACCGACGGCATCATCGTGACCGACGCCGCCGCGGCCAAGGTCAAGGCCCTGCTCGACCAGGAAGGCCGGGACGACCTGGCGCTGCGCGTCGCCGTCCAGCCCGGCGGCTGCTCCGGCCTGCGCTACCAGCTCTTCTTCGACGAGCGCTCGCTCGACGGCGACGTGGTGAAGGACTTCGACGGCGTCAAGGTCACCACCGACCGCATGAGCGCCCCGTACCTGGGCGGCGCCACCATCGACTTCGTGGACACCATCGAGAAGCAGGGCTTCACCATCGACAACCCGAACGCGACGGGCTCCTGCGCCTGCGGCGACTCCTTCAGCTGAGCCGCGCGGCGGACGCACCGGTCGTACAGAGGGCGGCGGCCGGGGGATCACCCCCGGGCCGCCGCCCTCTTGCCCGCCCGCGCGATCGCCGTCACCGGCTCCCGGACGGCGCCGGCAGCCGCGCGCCCGGCTTGTGCACCGGGATCTCCTTGCCGTCCGAGCCCACGACCTTCCGGTCGCCGAGCGGCCCGTCCAGCGGCACTGTCCGCTCGTACTCCTTGGCGATGAGGATGCAGACCTTCTCCGGCTGCGGGGTCTCGGTCACCGTGACCGTCACCTTCCCCGCGCGCTCCTCCGCCGTCGCCTCGTAGTCGGAGCACACTCCGCCCGTGAAGTGCACGGTCAGCTCCCCGCCCGCGGCCGTGTAGCCGTTCACCCGCACGTCCCGCGGGTCCCCCGGCGCCGAGGACGGCTCGCCGGACGGGGGCGTGTGCGGCGCGGCGGGGCCGGTGGTGGTCACGTACTTCGGGTCGACCGCCGGATGCGTGACCGTGACGGCGTCCGCCGCGCCCGGCGCCCGCACCTCGAACAGCCAGGACGGCACCAGCGTCTGCCGTCCCCGCACCGGATGCGCGGCCAGCCCGAACACCGCGTCCTCGACCGTGGCCGTCTGCCTCCCGGGCTGCTTCGACGCGTCCGTCGGCGGCGCGCAGGGCATGTCCACGCCGTCCCGGTGCGGTACCGGGCTCGCGCAGCCGCCGATGCCGGCGCCGGAGGTGCCGCCCGGCGCGTTCAGCAGCGCCAGCGTCTCCTCGGCGCCCAGGACGGGGTACGTGTCCCCCTCGACCGGCTCCTTCACCTGACCGCTGCCGCCGACCACCTCGCCCCGCGCGCCGACGACGACACCGGTCGTCCAGCCGTACGTGGGCAGCCCGCCGACCTCGGGTTCGGCGTTCACGGCCCGCCGGGCGCCCATGACCTGGCTCGCGTCCAGCTTGGCGTCGTCCTGGCCCAGCGCCTTCAGCACCGGCGCCGCCGCCTTCTTCGCGGCGGCCTCGCTCACCGGGCTCCCGTCGGCGGACGGGGCCTTGCACGCGGCGCCCTTCTTGCAGTTGTCGGTGCCGGGTGCGTAGCGGTGGAAGGTCCAGGTGCCGGGTGCCTGCCGGTTCACCGTGAGCAGCGGTCCGGAACCGTCCCCGGCGTTGCCCGCCTTCCACGCCCCGCCCTGCACGCGGGGGGCTCCGTCCACCCCGAGCGCCTCGGCCAGCCGGGCCACCTCCGCCTCGGTGACCTCGCCCTCCGCCCGGTAGACGGGCGCCGAGCCGGGTCCCTCGGGGAGGGTGCCGTCGGCGCGGTAGGTGACGCCGTAGGGGTTGGGCTCGCCGGGGGCGATGCCGTTCGTACCGCCCTGGCCGGTGTGGGCCCCGTGGTCGTCCAGGACGAGCGGCGGGGGAGTGTCGTCGCCCGACGCCCCGGCCGCCGTACCGCCGTCCGGGCCGCCGCCCGAGGCGGACGTGGCCAGATAGGCCCCGCCGGTCCCGACCAGCAGCACGGCGGCGGCGACGGAGGCGACGGCGACCGCCCGGGGACGCCGCCGCGCGGGACGCCCGGTGCCGGCCTCGTCGGCGGCGCCGGCGTCGTCGTTGTCGGGTCGCTCGGTGTTCACCGCATCGCTCCTTCGGCTGTTACTGGGGACAGCGATGGGACGCGGTGGGGGAGGATCCGGTTCCCGGCGACGTCACGCGTCGCCCGAACGGCCGCACAGCGGCCGGCCGCGCCCCTCAGTCGCCGTAGTCCGACATCGCGTCCAGCAGCCGGGCCGACGTCCGCGGCACCCGCACGCCGTGGATGAGGGAGACGGGGACGGGACGGGTGGAGACCCGCACCGGAGCCTCCCAGCGCGGGGCCATCCGGGCGCAGTCGCCACGCAGCGACGCCAGGTCGCCGTCCAGGTCGGCCGGGGCGGGGTCGGCGGTCCTCAGGTTCGTCATGACAGAACCGTAGGCACGTCCCGGACCGCGAAGAAAGTTGTACTACCGGGTAGTTTTGCCTGCTTCGGACCAGGGGCACTCCCGGGTAGCGTGAACTGTCAACCCGCCTCCCCTCAGGAGAGAGTCCACGCCGTGCGCATCGCAGTCACCGGCTCCATCGCCACCGACCACCTCATGACCTTCCCCGGCCGCTTCTCCGACCAGCTCGTCGCGGACCAGCTGCACACGGTCTCGCTCTCCTTCCTGGTCGACCAGCTCGACGTACGCCGGGGCGGCGTCGCCGCGAACATCGCCTTCGGCATGGGCCAGCTCGGCACCCGGCCGATCCTGGTCGGCGCCGCCGGTTCGGACTTCGACGAGTACCGGGCCTGGCTGGACCGGCACGGCGTCGACACCGGCTCGGTGCGCATCTCCGAGACCCTGCACACCGCCCGCTTCGTCTGCACCACCGACGCCGACCACAACCAGATCGGCTCCTTCTACACCGGTGCGATGAGCGAGGCCCGCCTCATCGAGCTCAAGACCGTCGCCGACCGGGTGGGCGGCCTCGACCTGGTCTCCATCGGCGCCGACGACCCGGAGGCGATGCTCAGGCACACCGAGGAGTGCCGCACGCGGTCCATCCCGTTCGCCGCCGACTTCTCCCAGCAGATCGCCCGGATGAACGGCGACGAGATCCGGATACTGCTGGACGGGGCGACCTACCTCTTCTCCAACGAGTACGAGAAGGGGCTCATCGAGACCAAGACCGGCTGGAGCGAGGAGGAGATCCTCGGCCGCGTCGGCCACCGCGTCACCACCCTCGGCGCGCGCGGCGTGCGCATCGAGCGGGCCGGCGAGGAGACCATCGAGGTCGGCGTCCCGGACGAGGAGCGCAAGGCCGACCCCACGGGTGTCGGCGACGCCTTCCGCGCGGGGTTCCTGTCCGGACTGGCGTGGGGGGTGTCGCTGGAGCGGGCGGCGCAGGTCGGGTGCATGCTGGCGACCCTCGTCATCGAGACGGTGGGCACGCAGGAGTACCAGCTGAGGCGGGCGCACTTCATGGAGCGGTTCACCAAGGCGTACGGCGACGAGGCGGCCACCGAGGTCCAGGGGCACCTGGGCTGAATCCGCCGCCGGGGCCGGGCGCGCGGGGCCGGCCGTGCTCACGCGGCGCAGCCGCGTACGGGCCCGGCCCCGCGCCTCCGGCCCCGCGCCCCCGGCCGGCGTCAGCTCACCCGGCGGACCACGTAGGCCGCACCCGTGTCCGCCGGTTCCTCGCCCACGTACTCCTGCCCCCGCATCTCGCACCAGGCCGGGATGTCCAGACGGGCCGCCTCGTCGTCGGACAGGACGCGGACCGTGCCCCCCACGGGCACGTCGCCGATGACCTTGGCCAGCTCGATCACCGGGACGGGGCAGCGCCGGCCGACCGCGTCCACGACGAGGTCGCCGCCGCCCTCCCGGACGGTGCCGGAGGCGGACGGCGCCCCCAGCCTCTCCCGCACGGCGGCCACCGTGCCCGGCAGCACCTCCAGGAACCGCTCGACGTCCCCGGCCGGTGTCCCCGGCGGCAGCGACACCCGGACGTTGCCCTCGCTGAGCACCCCCATCGCCTTCAGGACGTGGCTCGGCATCAGGGTGCTGCTCGTGCAGGACGACCCGGACGAGACCGAGAAGCCCGCACGGTCCAGCTCGTGCAGCAGAGTCTCCCCGTCGACATAGAGACACGAGAAGGTGACGACG
This sequence comes from Streptomyces sp. WG7, assembly GCF_049975785.1. NCBI lineage: Bacteria > Bacillati > Actinomycetota > Actinomycetes > Kitasatosporales > Streptomycetaceae > Streptomyces > Streptomyces sp. WG7. Next base: position 256,147 of record NZ_JBNGGE010000007.1, on the reverse strand, counting down.
CCGGGCAGCCGGCGCGACGGGTCGCCGACCACCTCCACGTCCGGCACCAGAGCCGGCACCCGCGCCCGGATCCGGTCCGTCAGTTCCCGCAGCCGGGCCGCCTCCTCGGCCGCCTCGGCCCGCACCGCCCGGAGCGAGGCCGCCGCGGCCACGACGGCCGGGAGGTTCTCGAAACCGGGCGCCCGGCCCGACTCCCGCTCGTCCGCGGGCCCTTGCGGCGCGAACCGCACGCCCTTGCGCACGACGAGCAGCCCGACGCCCGACGGTCCGCCCCACTTGTGCGCGCTGCCCGCGAGCAACGACCAGTCGCCCGCCACCTTTCCCCAGCCCAGCGACTGGGCCGCGTCCACCAGCAGCGGCACGCCCGCCGCCCGGCACACTTCGGCCACCTCCGCCACCGGCTGCTCGGTGCCCACCTCGTGGTTGGCCGACTGGAGGCAGGCCAGCGCGGTGTCGCCCCGCAGGGCGGCCGCGTACGCCGCCGGGTCCACCGCCCCCGTCCGGTCCACGGCGACCCGCGTGAGCGTCCCGCCGCCCGCCTCGTGCGCCTCGGCCGCATGCAGTACGGAGGAGTGTTCGACGGATGACACGATCAGGTGCGGTCCCACGCGGCGCCGCCCGGCCAGCGCCCCCGCGATCCCCGAATGCACCGCCCGCGTCCCCGAAGGGGTGAACACCAGCTCGTCCGCCCGGCACCCCACCGCCTCGGCCGCCGCCTCCCGGGCCGCGTCGAGCAGCAACCGCGCCCGGCGGCCTTCCCGGTAGAGCCGCGCGGGATCGGCCCACCCTTCGTCGAGCGAGGCCTGAAGAGCCTGCCGGGCTACGGGGTGAAGAGGAACGGCGGAGGCGGCATCGAAGTAGGACACACGGCAACGCTATGACGTCCGGCGGGGGAGCGCCCCGGAGGGGCGGGGCCGCGCCGGCATGCGGCTCGGCCGCGTGGGCGCGAACGAGCACAACGGACCGTCAGCCGCCCGGCGACCTGCGGAACCGGCCCCCGCGGGGGCCCTGTCCCACCCTTCGGAGTGACCGACGGCGCGTATGCCACCCTCCCCGCGACCCCCCGGAGGACGTCGGCTAGGGTTTGGTCCGCATAAACATCAAACCCCTGCCCGACGCAGGGCGGCGACCGACCAGCGAGAAGGCCGCAGCCGAACAGCGCGGGCGAGACTCTCGGGAAGGCGCTACGTGAGTCCCAACGGCTCCGACCGCTCGCCGCGGCGCCCGATGCGGCGGAAGCTGCTGCAGGCACTGACCGCGGGCCTGGTCCTGGCGACCGCCACCGGTTGCACATACGAGGACTTCCCCCGCCTCGGCATGCCCACCCCAACCACGGAAGAGGCTCCGCGGATCCTCTCCCTGTGGCAGGGATCGTGGGCTGCCGCGCTGGCCACCGGCGTGCTGGTGTGGGGCCTGATCCTGTGGAGTGTCTTCTTCCACCGGCGCAGCCGGACCAAGGTCGAGGTTCCTCCGCAGAACAGGTACAACCTGCCCATCGAGGCGCTGTACACCATCGTTCCGCTCGTCATCGTCTCGGTGCTGTTCTACTTCACCGCCCGTGACGAGTCCGAACTCATGAGCCTGGAGAAGAAGCCCGACGTCACGGTCAACGTGGTCGGCTTCCAGTGGAGCTGGTGCTTCAACCACGTCGAGAACGTCGAAGGTTCCACCGGCGACGCCAAGACCTCCAAGGAACTGGCCGCGATCCCGGACCGGTTCAAGGACGACTTCCCGGCGAACGCCGGCGGCGTCTACGACTGCGGTGTCCCGGGCACACGGAACCCGCAGAACAACAACCCGGGTCCGACCCTCTGGCTCCCCAAGGGCAAGAAGGTCCGCTTCGTCCTGACCTCGCGTGACGTCATCCACTCCTTCTGGGTGGTGCCGTTCCTCATGAAGCAGGACGTCATTCCGGGCCACACCAACGCCTTCGAGGTGACCCCCAACAGGGAGGGCACCTTCATGGGCAAGTGCGCCGAGCTGTGCGGCGTGGACCACTCCCGGATGCTGTTCAACGTGAAGGTCGTCTCCCCGGAGCGCTACGAGCAGCACCTCCAGGACCTCGCGAAGAAGGGGCAGACCGGTTACGTTCCCGCGGGCATCGCGCAGACGAGCCACGAGAAGAACCGGGAGACGAACAACCTGTGAGCATCCTCAACGAACCCCAGGGTGCCGCGGCAGCAGGGTCCCACTACCAGGACGAGCTGCCGGTCCGGCGCCAGAGGCGTGGCGAGATCGTGGTCAAGTGGCTGACGACCACCGACCACAAGACGATCGGCACGCTGTATCTGGTGACGTCGTTCGCGTTCTTCGTGATCGGCGGCGTGATGGCGCTGCTCATGCGCGCCGAGCTGGCCCGTCCGGGCCTGCAGATCATGTCGAACGAGCAGTTCAACCAGTCGTTCACGATGCACGGCACGATCATGCTGCTGATGTTCGCGACGCCGCTGTTCTCGGGCTTCGCGAACTGGATCATGCCGCTGCAGATCGGCGCGCCGGACGTGGCCTTCCCCCGGCTGAACATGTTCGCCTACTGGCTGTACCTGTTCGGCTCGCTCATCGCGGTGGGCGGCTTCCTGACCCCGCAGGGCGCGGCCGACTTCGGCTGGTTCGCCTACTCCCCGCTGTCCGACGCGGTGCACTCGCCGGGCATCGGCGGTGACCTGTGGATCATGGGCCTGGCCTTCTCCGGCTTCGGCACGATCCTCGGCTCGGTCAACTTCATCACCACGATCATCTGCATGCGCGCGCCCGGCATGACCATGTTCCGCATGCCGATCTTCACCTGGAACGTGCTGCTGACCGGTGTGCTGGTCCTGCTCGCCTTCCCGGTGCTGGCCGCGGCCCTGTTCGCCCTGGAGGCGGACCGCAAGTTCGGTGCGCACATCTTCGACTCGGCCAACGGCGGAGCGTTGCTGTGGCAACACCTGTTCTGGTTCTTCGGGCATCCAGAGGTGTACATCATCGCGTTGCCGTTCTTCGGCATCGTCAGTGAGATCATCCCGGTCTTCTCCCGCAAGCCGATCTTCGGCTACATGGGTCTGATCGCCGCGACGATCGCGATCGCCGGTCTGTCGGTGACGGTGTGGGCGCACCACATGTACGTCACGGGCGGCGTGCTGTTGCCGTTCTTCTCCTTCATGACCTTCCTGATCGCGGTCCCGACCGGTGTGAAGTTCTTCAACTGGATCGGCACGATGTGGAAGGGCTCGTTGTCCTTCGAGACACCGATGCTCTGGTCCACCGGCTTCCTGATCACCTTCCTCTTCGGTGGTCTGACCGGTGTCATCCTGGCCTCGCCGCCGCTGGACTTCCACGTCTCGGACTCGTACTTCGTGGTGGCGCACTTCCACTACGTGGTGTTCGGCACCGTGGTGTTCGCGATGTTCGCCGGCTTCCACTTCTGGTGGCCGAAGTTCACCGGCAAGCTGCTGGACGAGCGCCTCGGCAAGATCACCTTCTGGACGCTGTTCATCGGCTTCCACGGCACCTTCCTGGTCCAGCACTGGCTGGGCGCCGAGGGCATGCCGCGCCGGTACGCCGACTACCTGGCGGCCGACGGCTTCACCGCCCTGAACACGATCTCGACGATCAGCTCGTTCCTGCTCGGCATGTCGCTGCTGCCCTTCTTCTACAACATCTGGAAGACGGCCAAGTACGGCAAGCCGGTCAACGTGGACGACCCGTGGGGCTACGGCCGTTCGCTGGAGTGGGCGACCTCCTGCCCGCCGCCGCGGCACAACTTCCTCACGCTGCCGCGCATCCGCAGTGAATCCCCCGCCTTCGACCTGCACCACCCCGAGGTCGCCGCGCTCGACCAGCTCGAGAACGTCGGTCACGGGGAGAAGGCCCTCGCCGGCGGCAAGGAGGCCGGGAAGTGAAGATCCAGGGCAAGCTCTTCATCTGGCTGAGCGTCTTCATCCTGGCCGTCGCGATCGTCTACGGCTACTGGTCGAAGGAGCCGGCCGGCACCACGGCCCTCTTCCTGGCCTTCGGCCTGGCCATCATGATCGGCTTCTACCTGGCCTTCACGGCCAGGCGGGTCGACGCGGGTGCCCAGGACAACAAGGAAGCGGACGTCGCGGACGACGCCGGCGAGGTCGGGTTCTTCAGCCCGCACAGCTGGCAGCCGCTGGCACTCGGGATCGGCGGAGCGTTCGCCTTCCTGGGCATCGCGGTCGGCTGGTGGCTCGTGTACTTCTCGGCACCGATCCTGCTGATCGGCCTGTTCGGCTGGGTCTTCGAGTACTACCGCGGTGAGAACCGCACCCAGTAGCACGCGCCGAGCGCCGAGGGGCCCGGACACTCCGCAAGGAGCGTCCGGGCCCCTTCGTCTGCCGTACCGTCCTCACTCGTCCGGCTTACCCGCCGTGCCGCCGTTGACGTCGCTCCCTAGCGTGAGGACATGAGCAACACGGTTCACTTCCAGGCGCGGGGGCGTACGGTCGTCGGCTGCACCCTGCTGGTGATCGCCCTCGGCGCGGGCGTCACCGCCTGCACCGGCGGCGACGACAACCCGCTGTCCGCCGCGCCGTACGACGCGGCCGGCCAGATCTCCTTCAACGGCCCCACGGAGGCCGGGAAGAAGGCCGACCCGGACGAACCCCTGGAGGTCGTCGCCGAGGGCGCCGACGGGCGCATCACGGACGTCACCGCCATGGACGCGGCGGGCCGCCACGTCGCGGGCGAACTCTCCGCCGACGGAGCCCGCTGGCACAGCACCTCCCCGCTGGCCGCGGGCGCCCGCTACACGGTGCGGGTCAGCACCGAGGACGGCGACGGCGCGCCCGGCCGCAAGGTCCTCACCTTCGAGACCGGCCGGCCCACCACCAAGAAGACCCTGGACATCTCCTTCGGACCCGAGGCGGGCTCGTACGGCGTCGGCCAGCCCGTCACCGCGGAACTGAGCCAACCGGTCGCGGACCCGGCCCAGCGGGCCATAGTGGAACGCGCCCTGAAGGTGCGGTCCACGCCCGCCGTGGAGGGCGCCTGGCACTGGGTGGACGACAAGAAGCTCCACTACCGGCCCGAGGAGTACTGGCCCGCCCACGCCACCGTCCAGGTCAGCAGCACCCTCGACGGCATCAAGGTCGGCGACCGGATGTGGGGCGGCACCGCGAAGCCCCTCACCATCACCACGGACGACCACGTCGTGGCCGTCACCGACGCCGCCGCGCACACGCTGACGGTCTACCGGGACGGCGAGGAGATCAGGCAGATCCCCGTCACCGCCGGCAAGCCCGGCTTCGAGACCCGCAACGGCGTCAAGGTGGTCCTGGGCAAGGAACCCTTCGTACGCATGCGCAGCAGCACCGTCGGCATCGCCGAGGGCTCCTCGGAGTCGTACGACCTGCCCGTGTACTTCGCCACCCGGGTCACCTGGAGCGGCGAGTACGTGCACGCCGCCCCCTGGTCCGTCGGCTCCCAGGGCTCCGCCAACGTCAGCCACGGCTGCGTGGGCATGAGCACCGCCAGCGCGGAGTGGTTCTTCGACACCGTCCAGAAGGGCGACCTCGTCGAGGTCGTCAACTCCGCCGGCGAGACGATGGAACCCTTCGGCAACGGCTTCGGCGACTGGAACCTGGACTGGACCGAATGGCGTACGGGCAGCGCCCTTACGGGTGGCAACCCGAACGCCACGGACGCCCAGGAGGCGGCGAAGCTGCGACCGACGGCGGTGTAGGCGCCCCGAGGGGCGCCCCAGGCGCCCTCAGACGCCCTGCAGCCTCTTCTGCCGCAGCAGCGAGGCCAGCGCGCCCGCGAACTCCACCGGCTCCACCGGCAGCGTCACAGCCGCCTCCGCGCGGCTCCACGTCGCCAGCCACGCGTCCTGCGGGCGCGCGATGAGCAGCAGCACCGGCGGACACCGGAAGATCTCGTCCTTGATCTGACGGCACAGGCCCATGCCCCCCATGGGCACCGCCTCGCCGTCCAGGACGCAGACGTCGATCCCGCCCTTGTCCAGCTCCCTGATCGCGGCGGCCGGGGTGGCGCACTCCACGAACTCGACGACGGGCACGTCCGGAGCGGGCCGGCGGCCGGTCGCCAGCCGCACCTGTTCGCGGGTGTTGGAGTCGTCGCTGTAGACCAGCACCGTGGCGGTCGGCTGCATGCTTCCTCCGATACGCAGTGAAACAGTCGTAGCCCGTCGCGCCGGATGCTACTCCCTCGGACACCTCGTCAACACTGGTTCGGACACGGCTTCGAGGGGCCCTTCGATGGGCCATACGGGCAGTACAGACGGTGCGGACACTCCGAACGGCACCCCCCGGGGTGAGGGCGGGATAAGCGACCGACATAATGTCGGTCGTGGCGACAGCAACGACAGTAGAAACCGGGCACGCGCACCCGTCGGTCAACCGGCCGAACCTCACCAGCGTCGGAACCATCATCTGGTTGAGTTCCGAGCTGATGTTCTTCGCGGCCCTCTTCGCGATGTACTTCACCCTGCGATCGGTGACCGGCCCGGACTTCTGGTCCGAGAAGGCCGACGCGTTGAACTTCCCGTTCTCCGCGACGAACACCACGATCCTGGTGCTCTCCTCCCTCACCTGCCAGCTCGGCGTGTTCGCGGCCGAGCGCGGTGACGTGAAGAAGCTCCGGATGTGGTTCATCGTCACCTTCGTGATGGGTGCGATCTTCATCGGCGGTCAGGTGTTCGAGTACACCGAACTGGTCAAGCACGAGGGCCTCTCGCTCTCGTCGGACCCGTACGGCTCGGTGTTCTACCTGACCACCGGCTTCCACGGACTGCACGTGACGGGCGGACTCATCGCCTTCCTGCTGGTCCTCGGCCGCACCTACGCGGCCCGGAGGTTCACCCACGAGCAGGCGACCGCCGCCATCGTCGTGTCCTACTACTGGCACTTCGTCGATGTCGTCTGGATCGGCCTCTTCGCCACGATCTACATGATCAAGTAGTCGCGGCACGCACCCGCGCAATACCCGAAGCATCGACGCAGAAAATCCTGACACCGGGGTAATCCGTGAAAAAGCTCTCCGCACGACGACGCCATCCGCTGGCGGCGCTCGTCGTCCTACTCCTCGCGCTGGCATGCACAGGGGGGCTGTACGCCGCGTTCGCACCCGCGAGCAAGGCGCAGGCCGATGAAACCGCCCAGTCCCTCGCCATCGACGAGGGCAAGAAGCTCTACGCCGTCGGCTGTGCCAGTTGCCACGGCACCGGAGGTCAGGGCACCACCGACGGTCCGAGCCTGGTCGGAGTCGGCGCCGCCGCCGTCGACTTCCAGGTGGGCACCGGCCGTATGCCGGCCCAGCAGCCCGGCGCCCAGGTTCCGCGCAAGAAGGTGATCTACTCCCAGGCGGAGATCGACCAGCTGGCGGCCTACGTCGCCTCGCTGGGTGCCGGTCCGGCGGTCCCGTCGCAGGAGAAGTACGGCCCGGAGGGCGCGGACAGCGCCAAGGGCGGTGAGCTGTTCCGCAACAACTGCGCGCAGTGCCACAACTTCACCGGCAAGGGCGGCGCGCTGACGCACGGCAAGTACGCGCCGACCCTCGAGGACGTCGACCCGAAGCACATCTACGAGGCCATGCAGACCGGCCCGCAGAACATGCCTTCCTTCCCGGACAGCACGCTGACCGAGCAGAACAAGAAGGACATCATCGCCTACCTGCACGCGGTCAACTCGGACGAGACCGTGGACCCCGGCGGCCTCTCGCTGGGCGGCCTCGGGCCCGTCAGTGAGGGCCTCTTCGGCTGGATCTTCGGCCTCGGCGGCTGCATCGCCGTCGCCGTGTGGGTCGCCGCCCGGACCGCAAAGGCCAAGAAGTCATGAGTAGCCAAGACATCCCAGAAGAGAACCTGCCGGCCGAGCAGGGCGGCGCGCACGGCGCGCCGAAGCCCGCGGACGAGAAGCACCCGTTCGCGGACCCGGGGCTGCCGCCCCACGAGCACCGGATCCAGGACATCGACGAGCGGGCCGCCAAGCGGTCCGAGCGCACGGTCGCCCTGCTGTTCACGCTGTCGATGCTGGCCACCATCGGCTTCATCGCCTCGTTCGTGGCGATCCCGCACGACAAGTCGATCTACGTCTGGCCGCTCGGGCACATCAACGCGATGAACCTCGCGCTGGGCCTGACCCTGGGCGTGGCGCTGTTCGCCATCGGCGCGGGCGCCGTCCACTGGGCGCGCACCCTGATGTCCGACGAGGAGGTCGCCGACGAGCGGCACCCGATCGAGGCCTCGCCCGAGGTCCGCGCGAAGGTCCACGCGGACTTCAAGCAGGGTGCCAAGGAGTCGGTGATCGGCCGGCGCAAGCTGATCCGCAACACGATGTTCGGGGCGCTGACGCTGGTGCCGCTCTCCGGCGTCGTCCTGCTGCGCGACCTCGGCCCGCTGCCCGGGACGAAGCTCCGCCACACGCTGTGGTCCAAGGGCAAGCTGCTCGTCAACATGAACACCAACGAGCCGATGCGCCCGTCGGACATCGCGGTCGGTTCCCTCACCTTCGCCAAGCCCGAGGGCCTGGAGGAGCACGACCACGGTTTCCAGAACGAGATCGCCAAGGCCGCCCTGATGATCATCCGGCTGGAGCCGGAGGCCATCAAGGACAAGCGCGAGCTCGAGTGGTCGCACGAGGGCGTCGTGGCGTACTCGAAGATCTGCACCCACGTCGGGTGCCCGATCTCCCTGTACGAGCAGCAGACGCACCACGCGCTGTGCCCGTGCCACCAGTCCACCTTCGACCTTGCCGACGGTGCCCGGGTGATCTTCGGTCCCGCCGGCCACCCCCTGCCGCAGCTGCGGATCGGCGTGAACGACGAGGGCTATCTCGAAGCGCTCAGCGACTTCGAGGAGCCCGTCGGTCCTGCATTCTGGGAGCGCGGATGAGTACTGCAGCGAGCAACCCGAACCCGTCCGCCGGTGCCACGGCGGGCCGATCGCGCGGAAAGGCCCCGGCCGGCGAACGCGTCGCCGACTGGGCCGACGGCCGGCTCGGGATCTACTCCCTGGCCAAGGCCAACATGCGCAAGATCTTCCCGGACCACTGGTCCTTCATGCTGGGTGAGATCTGCCTCTACAGCTTCATCATCATCATCCTCACGGGTGTGTACCTGACGCTGTTCTTCCACCCGTCGATGAACGAGGTGGAGTACCACGGCTCGTACGTCCCGATGCAGGGACAGCTGATGAGCGAGGCGTACAAGTCGACGCTCGACATCAGCTTCGACGTCCGCGGCGGTCTGCTGATCCGGCAGATCCACCACTGGGCGGCGATCATCTTCCTCGCCGGCATGTTCGTGCACATGATGCGCGTCTTCTTCACCGGCGCGTTCCGCAAGCCGCGCGAGATCAACTGGCTGTTCGGCTTCCTGCTGTTCGTCCTGGGCATGTTCACCGGTTTCACCGGCTACTCGCTCCCGGACGACCTGCTCTCCGGCACCGGTGTCCGCTTCACGCAGGGCGCGATCCTGTCCGTGCCGATCGTCGGTACGTACATCTCGATGTTCCTGTTCGGCGGGGAGTTCCCCGGGACCGACTTCGTCGCCCGGTTCTACTCGATCCACATCCTGCTGCTGCCGGGCATCATGCTCGGGCTCGTGGTCGGCCACCTGATCCTGGTCTTCTACCACAAGCACACGCAGTTCGCGGGTCCCGGCAAGACCAACAAGAACGTCGTCGGCATGCCGCTGCTGCCGGTGTACATGGCCAAGGCCGGAGGCTTCTTCTTCCTGGTCTTCGGTGTCATCGCGGCCATCGCCGGCATCGCGTCGGTCAACCCGATCTGGTCCATCGGCCCCTACCGGCCGGACATGGTCTCCACCGGCGCCCAGCCCGACTGGTACATGGGCTTCGCCGAGGGCCTGGTCCGCGCCATGCCGGGCTGGGAGATCAACTTCTGGGGTCACACGCTGGTCCTGGGCGTCTTCATCCCGCTCGTGATCTTCGGGATCTTCCTCGCGTTGATCGCGGTGTACCCGTTCATCGAGTCCTGGGTGACCGGGGACAAGCGCGAGCACCACATCCTGGACCGGCCGCGCAACGCCCCGACCCGGACGGCGTTCGGTGTGGCCTGGGTCACCGCCTACATGATCATGCTGATCGGCGGCGGCAACGACATCGTCGCCACGCACTTCCACCTGTCGATCAACGCGGTCACGTGGTTCGTGCGGATCGGGTTCTTCGTCGGACCGGTCATCGCGTTCGTCGTCACCAAGCGGATCTGCCTCGGCCTCCAGCGCCGGGACAAGGAGAAGGTGCTGCACGGCCGCGAGTCCGGCATCATCAAGCGCCTGCCGCACGGTGAGTTCATCGAGGTGCACGAGCCGCTCAGCCAGGAGCAGCTGCACACGCTCACGGCGCACGAGCAGTACAAGCCGGCGGAGATCGGCCCGACGGTCGACGAGAACGGCGTCGAGCGCAAGGTGAAGACCACCGAGAAGCTCCGCGCCAAGCTCAGCGAGGCCTACTACGGCGAGGAGTCGCAGATTCCGAAGCCGACCGTCGAGGAGTACAAGGAGATCACGAGCGGCCACGGCCACCACTGACCCTCCAGCGTCGCCACACCACGGCGAAGGGCCCCGTCCGTTCCTCGGACGGGGCCCTTCGCCGTGCCCGGGGCTGGATAGGGTGGGACCACACTCCCTTTCCACGACACACACGATTCAGGAGCGGCTCATGAGCGCTGTGACTCCCGCTGGAGGCGACACCGCGGCGGGCCGCTCCTGGCCCGCCCTGCTGAACGGACTGCTGGACGGCCGCGACCTGTCCGCGGACGACACGGCCTGGGCGCTGGACGTGATCATGCGCGGCGAGGCGACCGACGCCCAGATCGCCGGCTTCGCGGTGGGCCTGAGGTTCAAGGGCGAGACCGTCGAGGAGATCTCCGGTCTGGTCCGCACCATGTACGCCCACGCCAACGTGATCGAGGTGCCGGGGGAGACCGTCGACATCGTCGGCACCGGCGGCGACGGCGCCAAGACGGTCAACATCTCCACCATGTCGGCGATCGTCGTGGCCGGCACGGGCGCCAAGGTCGTCAAGCACGGCAACCGGGCCGCCTCCTCGGCGTCCGGGGCCTCCGACGTCCTGGAGAAGCTCGGGGTCAACCTGGAGCTCACGCCGAAACGGGTCGCGGAGGTCGCCGAGGAGGCCGGCATCACCTTCTGCTTCGCCGTGAAGTTCCACCCGTCGCTGCGCCACGTGGCGTCGGCGCGCGGCCAGCTGGGCATCCGCACGGTGTTCAACTTCCTGGGCCCGCTGACCAACCCGGCCAGGGTGAAGTCCCAGGCGGTCGGGGTCGCCCACGCCCGGATGGCACCGATCATCGCCGGTGTCTTCGCCGAGCGCGGCCACTCGTCCCTGGTGTTCCGCGGCGACGACGGCCTCGACGAGCTGACCACGACCGCCACCTCCCGGGTCTGGATCGTGCGGGACGGCCGGGTCACCGAGGAGACCTTCGACCCGCGGGACGTCGGCCTCGAACTGGTGCCGGTCGAGGCGCTGCGCGGCGCCGACGCCTCCTACAACGCCGACGTCGCCCGCCGCCTGCTGGCCGGCGAGACGGGCCCGGTACGGGACGCGGTGCTGCTGAACTCGGCGGCGGCCCTGGTCGCCCTGGAGCCCGGCGAGGCGCCGCTCGCCGAGCAGCTCCGGGCCGGCATGGACCGGGCCGCCGAGGCGATCGACTCGGGCGCCGCCAAGCGCGCCCTCGACCGCTGGGTGGCCGCGAGCAACGCGTAACGGCCTTCCCGTGTGACGAGCGTCCCGCGATCCGGACCCGGGTTGCGGGACGCCGATCTTTTCCCGTACGTTCCTTGGCAGGTCATGAGTGACAGTCATCAGGCCCCGGCCGACTGTCCGGCAACCCTCCGTCCGTGGCGGGGTGCCCCGGGTGAAGACCAGGCCGTGGACAGCAGGGTTCACGGCAAGCGCGGACCCCTCGCACGCTCTCGGAAGTGTGGGGCCAGGGGTCCTGGGCCACTCGAGGGAGTCTCCCGTGAACCAGCGAATGCGATAGGGCCTGTCCTTCGGACCGGCCCGACACCCTGAAGCGGTGCCTCGCCTCCGCACCCTCCTTTCCCCGCTTTCTCGGCTGCACCCACGCCCGGCCCCGCGCGGTCCGCGTGGTGACGCCGCCTGCCTTCACGCCACGGGAGTGCGCCCATGTCCGTCCCCACCCTTGCCGCCGACCAGTCCGTTTGTCCTCCACTGCCCGTCCTGGGCGGAGATGTCACCGTCCCGCTCGTCACCGGCGGCGAGGTCACCTACGCCGCGCTCGACTACGCCGCCAGCGCGCCCGCGCTCCAGCGGGTCTGGGACGACGTGGCGGCCTACGCCCCCTACTACGGCAGCGTGCACCGGGGCGCCGGATACCTGTCGCAGCTGTCGACCGACCTGTTCGAGAACGCCCGGAAGGCCGTCGCGGAGTTCCTCGGCTGCCGGGAAGGGGACCAGGTCGTGTTCACCAGGTCCACCACCGACTCGCTCAACCTGCTCGCCGCGGCGCTGCCCGCCGACTGCCGGGTCTTCGTCTTCGAGACCGAGCACCACGCCTCGCTGCTGCCCTGGAGGGACGCCGACGTCACCTTCCTCGACGCCCCGCGCACCCCTGCCCAGGCCGTCGAGACCCTGGAGCGCGCCCTCGTCGCCCGCGAGCCCTACGGGCCGGCCCTGGTCTGCGTCACCGGCGCCTCCAACGTCACCGGCGAGCTGTGGCCGGTGCGTGAACTGGCCGCCGCCGCGCACGCGCACGGTGCGCGGATCGTGCTCGACGCCGCCCAGCTCGCCCCGCACCATCCCGTGTCCGTGACCGACCTGGACGTGGACTGGGTCGCCTTCTCCGGGCACAAGCTGTACGCCCCGTTCGGTGCCGGCGTGCTGGCCGGCCGGGCCGACTGGCTGCGCGAGGCGGAGCCGTACCTCGCCGGTGGCGGCGCGAGCCGCAGGGTCACCCGGCGGGCCGACGGCGGCGTGGACGTGGAGTGGCACGACAGCGCCGCGCGGCACGAGGCCGGGTCGCCCAACGTCATCGGCGCCTACGCGATCGCCTCCGCCTGCAAGGCGCTCACCGAGGCCGGGTTCGACACGCTCGTCGCCCGCGAGGAGTACCTCATCGGGAAGGTGCGCGAGGGGTTCGCCCGGGTGCCGCAGGTGCGCGTCCTCTCCCTCTTCGGCGACGACGCCCCCCGCGTCGGCGTGCTCTCCTTCGTCGTCGAAGGCTGGAACAGCTCCCACTTCGCCGCCGCGCTCTCCGCCGAGTACGGCATCGGCGTGCGCGACGGCCTGTTCTGCGCCCACCCGCTGGTGCGCACCCTGCTCGGCAGTGACCCGCAGGCGCAGGGCGAGTGCGGCGCCCCCGAGGCGGCGCCGGGCGAGAAGTCCCTCAACGCCATCCGCGTCAGCTTCGGCGCGGGCACCCCGGACGAGCACGTCGAGCGGTTCGTGAACGCGGTCAGGGAGCTGGTGAACGACGGAGCCCGGTGGAACTACCGTACCGAGGAAGGGCGTTGCGTGCCCGACACGGCCTCCGCCGGCTGAGCCGTCCGGCCCGGCAGCCGTGACCCGAGCAGGATCATCCGCAACGCCCGCTCCGTGGCGTCCGTGAGGAGTTCGGCGGCCCGCAGCAGCGCGTCCGCCAGGGCCATCGGCGCCGGCATGATGCCGTGGCAGGCGTCCACCCCCGGCACCTCGTGCGCGCCCTCGCCGAGGGTGCCGGCCAGGGCGAGGACGGGACGGCCGTAGAGCTTGGCGCGGCGGGCCACCTCGGCCGGGATCTTGCCGCGCGGCGTCTGGTGGTCCAGGGCGCCCTCGGCGGTCAGCACCAGGTCGGCGCGGGCGAGGCGGGCGTCCAGGTCGAGGTGGTCGAGGAGCACGTCGAAGCGGGGCAGCAGCCGGGCCCCGACGGCGGCCAGGCCCGCGCCCAGCCCGCCGGAGGCGCCGGTGCCCGGGCCGTGGCGCAGGTCGGTGCCGATGACACCGAGGTCGCGGGTGAGGACGCGCGCCCAGTTCTCCAGACCGGCCGACAACTCCTCGACCTGCGCGGGCGTCGCCCCCTTCTGCGGGCCGAACACCCGGGCCACGCCCCGCTCTCCGCACAGCACGTTGAACGGGTTGCAGGCGACGAGCAGTTCGGTGTCCTTCAGCCGGGTGTCGAGACCGGACGGGTCGATGCGGGCGAGGCGGATCAGCTCGCGTCCGCCGTGCGGGAGTTCGAAGCCGTCCGCGTCCAGCAGCCGGGCCCCGAGCGCCTGGAGCGCGCCCGCGCCCCCGTCGGACGTGCCCGAGTCGCCGCAGCCGACCAGGACGCGCCGCACCCCGGTGTCGAGCGCGGCGCGGATCAGCTCGCCGACGCCGTACGTCGTCGTGGCGCCCGGGTCGCGCAGGGCGCGGGGGACCAGGGAGAGTCCCGCGACGGCGGCCATCTCCACCACCGCCGTGTCCTGCGCGCCGAGCAGCGCGAAGTGGGTGCCGACGGGTTCGCCGACCGGGCCGGTGGCGGCCAGCGCGACCAGCCGCCCGCCGGTCGCGGACGCCAGCGCGGTGGCCGTGCCCTCGCCGCCGTCGACGAGCGGGACGCGGTCGATCTCGGCGTCCGGCAGGACCCGGCGGACGCCCGCCGCGATGGCGTCGGCGGCGGCCTGGGCGGACAGGGACTCCTTGAAGCCGCTGGGGGCCACGACGACACGGTTCAGCACGGAGGGAACCGGGGAGACGGGCGACGGGGAGGAGAGGACGGACATGGTGGGCTCCTTCATCGGGTCACGGGTACGCCGAGCAGCGGCCAGACGGCGGCGGCGAAGAACAGCACGAGCGCGGCGGTCAGCGGTGCCAGGACGGCCGACAGCCGCAGCAGGTCGCGCGGGGTGTAGGTGGGGGTGCCGGGGATGTCGGAGAAGAGCGTGACCGGCTTGGCGGAGGCGGGGAGCGTGTGGCAGAAGCCCGCCGCGGCGGTGGAGGCGAGCGCGGCGGCGACCGGGTTGACCCCGGCGCCCAGGGCCGCGGCGATGACCAGCGGGACCAGGACGGAGGAGCGGGCCGAGCGGGACTGGAGGACCAGGTGGGCCGCGGTGCTCACCGCGACCACGATCCCGAGGAAGACGGCCGGCGCGACGTCGGCGGGCAGCCCCGACACCAGCCACTTCGCCGCACCGGAGTCGGCGAGCGCGACGCCCATCGCCATGGTGGCCGCCATGAACAGCAGCAGCGACCAGGGCACGGTCTTCAGGGCGTCCTTGAGCCGTACGGTGCCGAGGGCGGGGGAGGAGGCGACGACCGCGCCGATCAGCGCCACCACCGCGGGGGAGACGTGGTGCAGCGGCTCGCTGCACCACAGGGTCACCACCGTGGCCAGCAGCAGGGCGCAGCGCTTCTCCGCCTGCGTCCAGGGACCGGTGACCGGGCTCTCGCTGTGCCGCTGGATCTCCTCGGCGGTGATGTGGACCGGGCCCCCGCGGTCCGCCCGCCGAGTGGTCGTCAACAGGACCACCTCGGCGGCCAGGTGGGAGGAGGCGACCGCCAGCGGCAGGCCGAGCAGCAGCCACTGGGTGAAGCCGATCCGGTCCCCGGTCGCCTCCCACAGCACCGACACCGTGATCAGATGCGCTCCCGCACCGATCAGGGTCGCCACCGCCGACAGAAGGATCACGGTCGGGAACAGCAGCGCGAGCATCACGACCAGTCGCTTCCGGTCGGCGAGGGCCTTGGCGAGGGCCAGGAACACCGGCAGCGCGAGCGCCGCCCGGCCCGACGTGGCCGGCACCGCGAACGCCGTCACCACCAGCGCGGCCGTCGTCAGGTGCACCAACTGCCGTACGCTGCGCGCCCCGCCGACCAGGAACGCCGCCGCCCGCCCGGCGAGCCCGGTCCGGGCCACCGCCGCCGCCAGCACGAACGCGCAGATCAGCAGCCACACCGTGTCGTCGCCGAGGGTGCCGAAGAGGGTGTCGCTGCTGATCACGCCGGTCGCGGTCAGCGCGAGGCCGGCGCCCAGCGCGATGTACGTGTCGTCGATCGACGTGCCGATCCAGGCGCAGGTGGCCAGCGCGAACACGGCGAGGGTGAGGCGCGCGTCCCCGCCGAGGGCCGGGAAGGTGCCGGGCACCGCCAGCACTGCGCACAGGGACAGGGCCACGCAGAGGGCCGCCGCGAGGCGGAGGTTCAACGTCACGTCATCGAGGGTTCTCCCGGGCGGTGAGCCCTCAATGAGTCCGACATGAAGGAAACTTCACCCAATGCCGGTCGGTGGGCCGATACGTCAGCCTGGCAGCCGGTACCCCATGCCCCGTACCGTCTGGACCCGGTGGGCGCCCAGCTTCTTGCGCAGCGCCCGCACGTACACGTCCACGATGTTGGAGCCGGGGTCGAAGTCGTAGCCCCACACGTGCGACAGGATCTGCTCCCGTGACAGGACCTGCCCCGGATGCCGCAGGAACAGTTCCAGGAGCACGAACTCACGGGCCGTCAGGTCCACCGTCCGCTCCGCGGCACGGGCCCGGCGGGTACGCAGGTCCAGGGAGAGGTCGCCGGACCTCAGCACCGTCACCTCCGGCGCCCTGGCCGCCGTACGCAGCCGCAGCCGCACCCGCGCGAGCAGTTCCTCGAAGCGGAACGGCTTGGTCATCCAGTCGTCGGCGCCGCCCTCCAGGCCGGCCACCGTGTCCCTTACGGAGTCCCGGGCGGTCAGCACGATCACCGGGGTCGTCACCCGGGACTCGCGCAGCTCGCGCAGGACCGTGAAGCCGTCCCGGCCGGGCAGGCCGATGTCCAGGACGACCAGGTCGAAGCCGCCGGTGAGGGCGTACTCGTAGGCGGCGTCGCCGTCGGCGACGGCGGTGGTGGTGAAGCCGTTGGCGCGCAGGCCCTTCTCGACGAAGGAGGCGATGCGCTCCTCGTCCTCGACGATGAGGATGCGGTTCATGGGCGAGCCTCTTCCGGAATCAGTGCAGTGTCAGTACGAAGGTGGCGCCGCCGCCCTCGGTGGTGTGCAGGCCGACCCGCCCGCCGTGGCCCTCCGCGATCGCCTTGACGATCGACAGCCCGAGCCCGGCACCGCTCCCGCGCGCCCCGCGCCGGGCCGTGCCGCGCCGGAACCGCTCGAAGACGACCTCGGCGTCCTGCGGCTGGACCCCGGGCCCGGAGTCGGCGACGTACAGCTCGATCCGGGTGCCGTCGGCGCGGGAGCCGATGCGGATGGTCTGGCCGGCGGTGGTGTGCTGCACGGCGTTCTGCGCGAGCTGCACCATGGCCTGGGTGATCCGCTGGGGGTCCAGCTGGGCCTCGCGGTCGGCGACTTCGGCCAGGACCCACTCGCGGTCGCCGAGGGTGCGGGCCTTGACGTAGACGTCGGCGGTGAGCTCGGCGAGCTGGACCGGCTCGGGGGTGACGAAGTCGGGGCGTTCGGCCTTGGCGAGCAGGAGGAGGTCCTCGACGATGCGGCTCATCCGGTCCAGTTCGTCGGTGACGAGGCGGACCGTCTCCTCGCGTTCCGCCGGGTCGTCGCCCATCAGTTCCAGGTGGCCGCGGACGATGGTGATCGGGGTGCGCAGTTCGTGGCTCGCGTCGTCGACGAACCGGCGCTGGGTGGCGAAGGCGCGTTCCAGCCGGTCGAGCATGGCGTTGAACGTCTCGGCGAGCGCGGCCACGTCGTCGTGTCCGTGCACCGGGATGCGCCGGGTCAGGTCCTGCTCGGTGAGCTGCGCGGCGGTGGTCCGCACCAGCCGCACCGGTTTGAGGATCCGGCCCGCGACCACCCAGGCGATGCCGGTCGTCATCAGCAGGGCGACGCCGGAGATGGCGAGCAGGACGCGGAACACCTCGTCCGCGCGGGCCTGTTCCCGCCCGGGGTGGAAGGCGACCACGAACGCGGCGGCCGGTTCGCCGCCGTACCGGGCGACGGTGACCTTGGCCCAGCGGATGTCCCCCTGAGGCCGGTGCAGGGTGCCGGTGGAGTCCGGGGAGGCGTAGATGCGGCGCCTGGCGTCGGCGTCCTTGTGCAGGGGCAGGGCGACCGGGATCTCGCGCTGCTGGATGATCTGCGCGGGCTTGCCGCCCGCCTCGCCCACCAGGCCGATCAGCTCCTCGTCCAGGTCGGCGTACTGCCTCTCCAGGAAGACCCGCAGCAGCCGCCCCGGGTCGGTGAACGGACGGCCGGTGGCCGGGTCGAAGCCCTGCTCCTCGAAGTTGGCGAACTCGCCGGCCTCCTGCGCGAGCAGGGCGTTGATCCGCTGGTCGGTGTCGTGCAGCAGGATCGAGCGGGTGGTCGCGGCCACCGAGGCGAGGGCGACCGCCATCACGAGCAGCAGCCAGAGCAGGATGCGGACGCGGGCCGAGATCCGGCGGCGCTCGCGGTCAGCCGTCGTCGCCGGATCCGTCGTCGGCGGACGAGTCGTCCCCGGTGTCCCCGGTGTCCTGGCCTCGGTCGTCGTCATCGTCGTCATCCGGAGGGCTGTCGGTCACCGGCGGCCGGGTCACCACCTGGTCGCTGGGCTTCGGTTCGGGCGAGGAGGAGGTGGGGGTGGGCGTCGGGGAGCCGCTCTCCAGCTCCACCTTGGCCGGGACCTTGGGTTCCTGCGGGCTGTCGGTGAGGGCGAAACTGGTCGCGGCGATACCGAGCGGGATCAGGACGACGGCCGCCAGGGCCGCCATCCGGCGAGAGAAGACCATGTCACCGATCCTGCGCGCGGAACCCGGCGTCCCGGATGAGTCCGGGATGAAGAACTCTTCATCGACTGCCCGAATCCGCCCGAGTCAGTTGTCGAGCCCGATGGCGAACGCCGCCTCCAGGTCGTGCTGCGAGTACGTCCGGAACGCCACGTGCGTGTCCGTGCCCTCCACGCCCGGGATCTTGCTGATCCGGCCGGGGATGACCTCGGCCAGGTCCTCGTGCCGGCTCACCCGCACCATGGCGATCAGGTCGTAGGTGCCGGTGACGGAGAAGACCTCGCTGACGTTCTCCAGCGCGGCGATCCGCTCCGCGATCTCGGGGATCCGGTCCACGCTGGTCTTGATGAGGACGATCGCGCTGATCACGGTTGTTTCTCTCCCTCGGGGGCCGACACTGGAACGCTTCTCACTCTAGTCGTACGCCCGAACCGCACCCAGGCGAAGACGAAGCCCAGCCCGAAGCCCACCAGGTGCGCGAGGTACGCCACCCCGGGGCCGTCGCCGGCCCGCCCCGCCGCCAGCCACTGCAGGGCCGCCCAGAACGGCAGCACCAGCCAGGCGGGGAAGCGCAGCGGGAGGAAGAAGAGGAAGGGCAGGAGGCTGGTCACCCGGGCGTGCGGGAAGAGGAAGAGGAACGCGCCGAGGACCGCGGAGATCGCCCCCGAGGCGCCGACCAGGGACTGCGGGGAGTGGGCGTTGGCCCCCGCGTAACCGAGCAGGGCCAGGTAGCCGCAGCCGAGGTAGAACAGGGCGAACTGGAGCCGGCCCATCCGCTCCTCGGCCATCGCGCCGAAGACGTGGAGGAAGAGCATGTTGCCCAGCAGGTGCACCCAGCTGCCGTGGACGAACAGCGCCGTGGCGGGGGTGAGGGCGGATCCGGGGGAGTCCTCGAACAGCTCTGCGGGGATCACACCCCAGCGCCGGAAGTGGGCGTGCTGCGCGGCGAGCAGCTCGTCCCCGGTGCCGTACGCGGGATTCAGGCCCGCCGCCGGGCTGACCAGGAACAGCAGACAGCACAGGGTGATCAGCCCGTACGTCACCGGCGCCGTCCGGCGGCGTCGGGCGGTGCGGGCCGTGCGGGCCGTGCCGGGCGTCCTGACCTTCCCGAGGGCCGCCGTGCGCCAGTTGCGGATCATGGACACAGAGCATGACGTAACGGGACGCAACCGCCCGGACCGCCTCGCCGCCGTGGACACGCGGGCGTCGGGTACCCGCCAGGCCGTAGGGTTACGAGCCACACGCGCCGGGGGAACCCGGCGGGTCACCGACACTGGAAGAGAGCGAACAGCCACGATGACGGTTCCCCTGCCGACCGACACGACGCGGTGGCGCTGCACCCTCTGCGGCAACCTCACCCGCTTCGACGTGACCCGGGCCTCGAAGGTCGTCGAGTACGTCCACCTCGATCTGGCCGGTGAGCCGCAGGTCGAGGAGCGCGAGGTGCTCAGTGAGACCATCGAGTCGGTGCGGTGCCGCTGGTGCAACGCCGTGGACCAGGTGGAACTCGTGGACAGGCCGGGTGCCGCCTCCTGATGACGGGAGCGGCCCCCGCATGAGGTGATCCCGCACGGGATCACGCAGAGGCATTGGGGTGACGGATGGTGGAGACACAGGGCGGGGAGCCGGGCGACGGCGCCGCCGAGGTGCTCGACCGGCCGCTGCCCGACGGCGTGCGCCGCAGGGTCGTGCAGATCGTGTCCGACGGCTTCGGCGGACTCACCCTCGGTGAACTGCCCGCACAGCTGAGACAGTACGCCCGGTTCGCCCCGAACCGCAGGGCCAAGTTCGCCGGCAACGCCATGGCCGCCGCCGTGGAGACGGCCCCGCTGTTCCGCCAGCGCATCGGCGAGAAACTCAGGGAGGCCCAGCCGGAACTGGCCGACGCCCTGGACGCCGGCTCCCCGCCGCCCGCCGCCGACCCCCTCGACGTGGCGGCCGCGGCCTACGTCCTGCGACCGCACGGCTGGGTCAAGCTGGTGACCGCCGCCGGCGAGGAGGCGCAGCGCGCGGACGCCGAGCGCGCCGACGAGGAGAGCCGCGCCGAACTGGAGCGGCTGCGCGAGGAGCTGGCCCGGGCCCGGGAGCACACCAGGACCGAGACCGAGCGGCTGCGCGCGGAGCTGGATTCGGCGAAGCGGGAGGCCGAGTCGCTGCACCGCAAGCTGCGCTCCGCCCTCAGCGACGTCAAGCGCGGCGAGGCCGCGCTGCGCAAGATCCGGGCCGAGATCGACGCCGTACGCGCCGAGGGCCACGCCCAGGTGTCCGCCGCCGAGAGCGAGACCCGGCGGCTCAAGACCCGGCTCGGGGAGGCCGAGGCCGCCCTGGAGGCCACCCGCAAGGCGGCCCGCGAGGGACGCAGCGTCGAGGACATGCGGGTGCGGCTGCTGCTGGACACCCTGCTGGACGCGACGCAGGGGCTGCGCAGGGAGCTCGCGCTGCCCCCGGTGTCGGTGCGGCCCGCCGAGACGGTGGACGCGGTCGAGCCGGGCCGGATGACCCCCAAGGACATCGCCGCCCGCGCGCTGTCCGAGAACGACCCGGCCATCCTCGACCAGTTGCTCGCGCTGCCCCAGGCGCACCTGGTCGTCGACGGCTACAACGTCACCAAGACCGGTTATCCCCAGATGCCGCTGGAGAAGCAGCGGCTCAGA
The DNA here is from genome assembly GCF_049975785.1 of Streptomyces sp. WG7. Lineage (NCBI taxonomy): Bacteria > Bacillati > Actinomycetota > Actinomycetes > Kitasatosporales > Streptomycetaceae > Streptomyces > Streptomyces sp. WG7. Next base: position 234,871 of record NZ_JBNGGE010000007.1, on the reverse strand, counting down.
CTGCTCGGCCAGCTCTCCCAGCTCGCCGCGCAGACCGGCGCCGAGATGACCTGCGTCTTCGACGGCGCCGAACTGGTGGCACCGGTGCTGCTCGCGCCGCCGCGCGGGGTGCGGGTGCTGTTCTCCAAGCCCGGCGTCACCGCCGACGAGCTGATCCGCCAGCTGGTGCGGGCCGAGCCGCCCGGCCGGCCGGTCATCGTCGTCTCCACCGACCGCGAGGTCGCCGACGGCGTGGCGCGCGCCGGCGCACGCCCGGTGGCGTCCGCGGTGCTCCTCAAGCGCCTTTCCTGACTCCGGTCACACTTTCGTACCAACCGCAACGTAGGTCGACTATGCCTGAATTGACGGAACCGTCACGCAACGTAGCGTCAAGTGAGGGTTACTGCTGGTGAGTTGTGGCAAAGAATGCGGTGCGTAACCGGGATATTTCGGCGGAGGATTTGAACTGATCACGAGTGGGTCACTAGGGTCAGCCATCGAACCCTCGCACGGGTGATCCCTCTCAAGAAGGAGCTCGTCTCCGTGGCGTCCCACCGTCGTCCCAAGCAGCCGAGCCGCACGCGCGTGACCGTGCTCACCACCGCTGCCGCCGCCGCCGTCGCTCTCAGCTCGCAGGCCGCCAACGCCGCCCCGAGCGAGAAGCCGAGCAAGGACGAGGTCAAGGCCAAGGTCGACAAGCTCTACGAAGAGGCGGAGAAGGCCACCGAGAAGTACAACGGCGCCAAGGAGAAGCAGGAGAAGCTCCAGAAGGAGATCTCCACGATCCAGGACAACGTCGCCCGCGGCCAGAAGGAGCTCAACGAGCTGCGCGACGGCCTCGGTTCGATGGCCAGCGCCCAGTACCGCACCGGCGGCATAGACCCCTCCCTCCAGCTCTTCCTCTCGGCCGACCCGGACAACTACCTGGACAAGGCCTCCACGCTCGACCAGCTGAGCGGTCAGCAGGTCGAGGCGCTGAAGAAGATCCAGGTGAAGCAGCGCGACCTCGCCCAGCAGCGCTCCGAGGCCGGCGTGAAGCTCAAGGACCTGGCCTCCACGCGCACCGAACTGGGCAACAAGAAGAAGGAAGTCCAGGGCAAGCTCGCCTCCGCGCAGAAGCTGCTCAACACGCTCACCGCACAGGAGAAGGCCGACCTCCAGAAGGAGGAGCAGCGCTCCACCCGCAGCAGCGAGCGCCAGGCCCTCTCCGGCACCGGGTCCCCCTCCGGGAAGCCCGCCTCCGGCCGGGCCGCCGCCGCCTTCGCCGCCGCCCAGAGCAAGATCGGCTCGCCCTACGTCTGGGGCGCCACCGGCCCGTCCTCCTTCGACTGCTCCGGCCTGACCTCCTGGGCCTACGCCCAGGCCGACGTCTCCATCCCGCGTACGTCCGAGGCGCAGACCGGCGCGGGCACGCGGATCTCCTCGATGAGCCAGCTGCAGGTCGGCGACCTCGTCTTCTTCTTCAACGACCTGCACCACGTCGGCCTCTACGCCGGCAACGGCCAGGTCCTGCACGCACCGCGCAGCGGCACGGTCGTGCGCTACGAGTCGATGAACACCATCGGCGGCCCGTTCATGTTCGGCGTCCGGGTCTGAGCCGAGCCGCGCCCCGCGTAAACCCGAAATCGCCCTCGCAATGCCGCCCGTTCGGGCGAATCACAGCACGGACTTGTGACCCCCGCCCCGCCGGTGACCTGCGTCAGCGGCGGGGCGTCGTGCTGCGCGGCCCCCGAGGTCGTTGGCCGGTGCCCCGCCGCGGGGTTACTGTCTGCCGCGTTTCCCCGTCCGCCAGCGGAAGGAGTGCGGCTTCCCGTGGGGTCCCATCGCCGCCTTGCACCAACCGGGTTCGACCGCGGCACCGCCGCCGCCGTCGGCCTGCTGTCCGTCGCCGCCGCAGTGCTGGGCGCCGTACCGGCCACGGCCACCCCGCACGACGACAGGCGGGCGGAGGTGGACCGGCTCCACACGGAGGCGGAGCAGGCGACCGAGGCGTACAACAAGGCCGACGCGCGCACCGAGGCCCTGCGCGCGGAGGTCGATGCCTCCCAGGACTCGATCGCCCGGCAGCAGGCGCGGATCAACACCATGCGGGACACGCTCGGTTCGATGGCGGGTGCCCAGTACCGCTCCGGCGGCATGGACCCGTCGCTGGCGCTGCTGCTCTCCGCCGATCCGGACGACTACCTGGACAGGGCCTCCGTGCTCGACCGGATCAGCACCCACCAGGCCGGTGAGCTCAGGGAGCTCCAGGCAGCCATGCGCGACCTCGCCCAGGACCGTGCCGAGGCCGGCCACAAGCTCACCGAGCTGGAGAAGAGCCGCAAGGCGGTCGCCGCCCACAAGAAGACCGTGGAGCGAAAGCTCGCCGAAGCCCGCGAGCTGCTCAACTCCCTCCCGGACGACGAACGGGCCGCCTACGACCGCGGCTCCCGCTCCGGCCGCACCGACCTGGCCGACGGCACCGGCCAGGCCGCCCCCGGCGACGCCGCCCCCGCCTCCGGCCGTGCGGCGGCCGCCGTCGCCGCCGCCCGCTCCGCCGTCGGCAAGCCCTACGTCTGGGGTGCCAACGGGCCGACCGGATTCGACTGTTCGGGACTGACCCAGTGGTCGTACGCACAGGCCGGGATCGGCCTGCCGCGCACCTCGCAGGCGCAGTCCGGCGCCGGGCAGCGGGTGTCCCTGGCCCAGGCGCGGCCCGGCGACCTCGTCGCCTACCGGGACGACGCCAGCCACATCGGCATGTACGTCGGCAACGGCCAGGTGATCCACGCGCCCTACCCCGGCGCCCCCGTGCGCTACGACCCGGTCGGCATGATGCCGGTCTCGTCGGTCACCCGGGTCTGACCTCCGCGTCCCGCCCCCGCCGGCCGCCGCCCGTACGATCGGGAGGATGGCTGGTCGAAGGCGGGTGTCGGGTTCCTCCGTGGTGGCGCTGTGCCTGCTGCTCGTCTCCCTCGTGGCCTGCGGTGGCCGGACCGCCGCCGACCCCGCCCGCGCCGAGGTGCAGCGGGTGCTGGACCGGCGGGCGGCGGCCGTCCTCGACCACGACCGGGCCGCCTACGCGCGCACCGGCACCGGGGCCGGCTTCGACAACCTGAGCGCGGTGCCGCTGGCCGCGTGGTCGTACCGGGTGGGGGACGTGGACCGCACCGGCGACACCGCCACCGCCGACGTCGAGCTCCGCTACCGCGTCGAGGGCCACGACCGGGGGCCGGTCGCCGCCGCCCGCACGGTGCGGCTGAGCCGGGACGGTGCGGACGGGCGGTGGTCCGTCGTCTCCGACCGGCCCGCCGAGCGGTCCGGCCAGCAGCCGTGGGACCAGGGAGCGGTCCGGGTCGTGCGGGGCGAGCACAGCCTCGTGCTCGGCGTCGGGCAGTCCACCGGGGCGCTGCGCGGCTACGCGGACCTGGCCGACCGGGCGGTGCCGGCCGTGTCGGACGCCTGGGACGGAGACTGGGCCCGGCGGATCGTCGTCATCGTGCCCGCGTCGCTGGAGGGGATGGCGGGGCTGCTCGGCTCCCCCGCCTCGTCCTACCGGGGCATCGCGGCGGTCACCACCGGGGAGACGGGCGGCCGGGAGCAGGCCCCGGCGGACCGGATCATCGTCAACCCCGACGCGTACGGGCTGCTCGGCACCCTCGGCAAGCAGGTCGTGCTCACCCACGAGACCACCCACGTCGCCACCCGCGCCGACACCACCGCAGCCACCCCGCTGTGGCTGTCCGAGGGCTACGCCGACTGGGTCGGCTACCGCGGCAGCGGCCGCGCCCCCGCCCAGGCCGCCCCCGAGACGGCCGGCGCGGTCGCCGAGGGCCGGGTCCCCGCCGGGCTGCCGGCCGACGAGGACTTCGGCTTCACCGCCGACGCGGACGAACTGGCCCGCGCCTACGAGGGCGGCTGGCTGGCCTGCCGGATGATCGCCGACCAGTGGGGCGAGGACCGCCTGGACGCCTTCTACCGCGCCGTGGGCGCGCACGACGGCCGCGCGGGCGCGGTGGAGGACGCGATGGACGAGGTGCTCGGGACGGTGCCGGAGGAGTTCACGGCGCGGTGGCGGGAGTATCTGCGGGCGGAGTTCGACTGAGCCGGCCGCGCCGGTCCCGGGCCCGGTGCGGCACCGTGTCGCGCCACAGGGCGCGGGCCGCGGCGAGCACCGCGGCGACCAGCAGGCCGTTGCGGACGAACAGCAGCGCGACGCCGAGCGGATCACTGGCGACGACCTGGGCGAAGAAGACCGGGAACTCCAGCACCGTCACCAGGCTCGCCGCCAGCACCAGAGCGACCGGCACCCGCATCCGGCTCGCCCCGAAGCACCGGCAGGCCGCCGCGAGACCGATCAGCCAGACCATGTACTGCGGGCTGATCACCCGGCTCGTGACCGTGAACATCAGCACCGCCACGAACGCGGCGTCCGCCGCCGTGTGCGCCGCGAAGCGCGGGGCGGCCGACCGCCACAGCAGCAGCCAGCCGAACGCCAGGGCGGAGAGCGCGAGGGCGACGGCGCTCACCGTGCCCACGTACGGGCCGAGGAACTCGACCGAGCCGTAGTTGAGCAGCACCTCGCCGTCCCAGCCGAAGTGCCGGGCGACGTGGAAGACCAGCGAGCCCAGCGACTCCACCTCGGTGCCCCGCTCGCGCTGGAACGTCAGGAAAGCGAACGCCCCCGGCATGGCCACCGCGAACAGCGCGGCCAGCCCCGCGCCGCTCAGCACGGCGGCGGCCCACGGCGCGCGCCCGCGCATCCCGAGGAGCACCAGCGCCGGCCACACCTTCAGCAGCGCCCCGAGGGCCGCCAGGGCCCCCGCCGTGCGCGGATGCCGGCCGGCGGCGAGCACCGCCGCGACCGCGACGGCGGTGACCATCACGTCGTAGCGGGCGTACACCGTCGGACCGAGCAGAGGCAGGCCCGCCACCCACACCCACGCGCCGCGCGGCGAGCGCCCGGGACCCCGGCCCGAGCGCCACAGCAGGGTGAGGACGGCCAGGTCCGCGGCACAGGCCAGGACGGTGAAGGCCGTCGGGTACGACAGGAAGGGCAGCAGCGCGGGGGAGAGGACCGCGAGGGCCGCGGCGGGCGGGTACTGCCAGGTGACGTCGTCCAGCGGAAACGTTCCGGTGCGCAGGACCTCGTACCAGTCCCGGTAGATGACGGACACGTCACTGGTGACGTCCGGTCCGGGGAAGACCAGCACTTTCAGTGCGAACAGCAGCAGCACCAGCCGGGTGACGCCCCAGGCCGCCACCAGCCACGCCGATGACCGCCTCGCCTCCGTCGTCTCCACGTGCTCCCTGCCCGTCCGCGTGCCGTGCTGTGCTGGGCCGTGCGGCCATGATGACCCGGACACCTGTGCGTCTGCCACAGGAGGCGGCCGGGCCCCGGCCCGGACGGCGGGTTCGGTAGGGTCGGCGGCGATGCGCAAGACCTTGATCGTGACCAACGACTTCCCGCCCCGCCCGGGCGGCATCCAGGCCTTCCTGCACAACATGGCGCTGCGACTGGATCCCGAGCGGCTGGTCGTCTACGCCTCCACCTGGAAGCGCGGCCGGGAGGGCACGGAGGCCACCGCCGCCTTCGACGCCGAGCAGCCCTTCACCGTCGTACGGGACCGTACGACGATGCTGCTGCCGACGCCGGGCGCGACCCGGCGGGCCGTCGGGCTGCTGCGCGAGCACGGGTGCACGTCGGTGTGGTTCGGGGCGGCGGCGCCCCTCGGCCTGATGGCACCGGCGCTGCGGAGGGCGGGGGCGGAGCGGATCGTCGCCACCACCCACGGGCACGAGGCCGGGTGGGCACAGCTGCCCGCCGCCCGGCAGCTGCTGCGCCGGATCGGGGAGTCCACGGACACGATCACCTACCTCGGCGAGTACACGCGCTCCCGGACAGCGGGCGCGCTCACGCCCGCGGCGGCCGCACGGATGGTGCAGCTGCCGCCCGGCGTCGACGAGAAGACCTTCCACCCGGGCAGCGGCGGCGACGAGGTGCGGGCCCGGCTCGGACTGACCGAGCGGCCCGTGGTGGTGTGCGTCTCGCGGCTGGTGCCGCGCAAGGGCCAGGACACCCTGATCCGGGCCATGCCGCGCATCCTCGCCGCCGAGCCGGACGCCGTCCTGCTGATCGTCGGCGGCGGCCCCTACGAGAAGGAGCTGCGCCGCCTCGCCGCCGGGACCGGCGTCGCCGCCTCCGTCCGCTTCACCGGCGCCGTCCCCTGGTCCGAGCTGCCCGCGCACTACGGCGCCGGCGACGTCTTCGCCATGCCGTGCCGGACCCGCCGGGGCGGTCTCGACGTCGAGGGCCTCGGCATCGTCTACCTGGAGGCGTCCGCGACCGGCCTGCCCGTCGTCGCCGGCGACTCGGGCGGCGCGCCGGACGCGGTGCTCGACGGGGAGACGGGCTGGGTCGTGCGCGGCGACTCCGAGGAGCAGACCGCCGACCGCGTCGTCACGCTCCTCGCGGACGCGGACCTGCGCCGCCGCATGGGGGAGCGGGGCCGGGCCTGGGTCGAGGAGAAGTGGCGCTGGGACCTGCTGGCGGAGCACTTGAAGGCCCTGCTCTGACACCGCGCCGGAACGCCGGTGCCGCCGATCCACGGAGGGCAAGAGGTATGACCGAGCAGGGGCCCGAGATCATCGGGCGGGAGATCCTGCGGCTGGACGCGTCGTTCGAGCGGGACGGACACCGCATGGGCAAGGCATGGCGGAAGCGCACCGAGGTTCGCCGGGAGGCCCTCGGGTGGGCGCTGCACGTCGTGCTGACGAACGACCCGACCACGCCTCCCGGGGACGTCGCGGAGGGTTTCCTGGAGGCCCTCAAGGGCCGGTGAGGGGCCGCTCACCGCGCTGACGAACGGGGGTGGGTGGGGCACCCGCCCCGAGACGGCCCCCGCCCTCCTGCTTCTACTTCGCGTAGATCGCCTCGATCTCGTCCGCGTAGTCCTTCGCCACCACGTTCCGCTTCAGCTTCAGCGACGGCGTCAGGTGCCCCGAGTCCTCGGTGAACTGGGCGGACAGCACCCGGAACTTCCGCACCGACTCCGCCTTGGAGACCGCCGAGTTGCCGTCGTCGACGGCCGACTGGACCGCGGCGAGCAGATCCGGGTCCTCCCGCAGCGACGCCGCCGTCGAACCGGCGGGCTTGCCGTGATCCGCGCACCAGCGGCCGAGGAACTCCTCGTCGATGGTGACCAGCGCACCCACGAACGGCCGCCCGTCGCCGACCACCATGCACTCCGCGACCAGCGCGTGCGCGCGGATGCGGTCCTCGATGACGGCCGGGGCGACGTTCTTGCCGCCGGCGGTGACGATGATCTCCTTCTTGCGGCCGGTGATCGAGAGGAAGCCGTCCTCGTCCAGGGTGCCGATGTCACCGGTGTGGAACCAGCCGTCGGCCAGCGCCTCGGCCGTCGCGTCCGGGTTGTTCCAGTACTCCTTGAACAGGTGCTCCCCGTGCAGCAGCACCTCCCCGTCGTCCGCGATGCGCACCACGGAACCGGGCAGCGGCTGGCCGACCGTGCCGATCTTCTGCCGGTCCCAGGGGTTGAAGGCGGTGGCCGCGCAGGACTCGGTCAGGCCGTAGCCCTCCAGGACCGTGAAGCCGATGCCGCGGAAGAAGTGGCCGAGGCGCTCGCCCAGCGGGGCGCCGCCGGAGATGGCGTACTCGCCGCGTCCGCCGAGCACCGTGCGGAGCTTGCCGTAGACGAGCTTGTCGAAGATCTTGTGCTTGATCCGCAGGCCGAGGGACGGGCCGGACGGGGCGTCCAGGGCCCTGCTGTACGCGATCGCCGTGTCGGCGGCCTTGTCGAAGATCCTGCCCTTGCCGTCGGCCTGCGCCTTGGCGCGCGCCGAGTTGTACACCTTCTCGAAGACGCGCGGCACGCCGAGGATCAGCGTGGGCCGGAACGCGGCCAGCTCGTCGGTGAGGTTCTTGATGTCCGGGACGCAGCCCAGCTTGATCGGCGCGATCATCGGCGCGACCTGCACCAGCCGCCCGAAGACGTGCGCGAGGGGGAGGAAGAGGAGGACGGAGCACTCGCCCGTGCGGAACAGCGGACGCAGCCGCTCGACGACGTTGCCGCACTCGGCGAAGAAGCTGCGGTGGGTGAGCACGCAGCCCTTGGGGCGGCCGGTGGTGCCGGAGGTGTAGACGATGGTCGCCGGGTCGTCGGCCTTCGCGATCGAGCCCCGCTCCTCGACGGTCCGGTCCGTGACGTCCTGGCCCAGGCGCCCCAGCTCCTCCACGGCCCCGGCGTCGATCTGCCAGACGTGCTTGAGGGCGGGCAGCTGTTCGCGCACCGACTCGACGGCGGCGGCGTGCCCGGCGGACTCCACGACGCACGCCGTGGCGCCCGAGTCGCCGAGGATCCACTGCACCTGCTCGGGCGAGCTGGTCTCGTACACCGGCACGGTGACCGCGCCCGCGCTCCAGATCGCGAAGTCCAGCAGGGTCCACTCGTAGCGCGTACGGGACATCAGTCCGACCCGGTCGCCCGGCTGGACACCGGAGGCGATGAGGCCCTTGGCGGCGGAGCACACCTCGGCGAGGAAGTCACGGGCGGTCACGTCCTGCCACACGCCTCCCGCCTTGCGGGAGATGACGGCGACGTCCGGGTGCTGCGCGGCGTTTCTGCGGACGATGTCGGTCAGGTTTCCGTCCGCGGGGACCTCGTACAAAGCCGGAAGGCTGAACTCGCGCAAGACTGCTGCTCCTCATAAGGCGCCGGCGCCACGACGTTGTGCGATGCGACGGTGCGGTCCAAGGCTCGGGCAAGTGCTCGGGATGATCACACGCTGATCACATGCTGAACCACATGTCGATTCACATGTCGAAATCCAGAGCACGACTGGACTGCCCGGACGTTACCCGCCGGTATGGCTTCTCCGACAGGGGGTCCCCGCGAGATGTTCGCTGCGTCACACGGATGGGGTTTGCTTTGCGCACAGTAGTCGAATCATCAGCCGACCAGCCAGTAACCGCAGGTCCGACCGCCCCTGTTCACAGCGGGTGCGCGCTGCTTACGCTTGATCGCCATGGCACCCACACCGGCCCGTAACACGACGACCCGCGTCCACGTGATCAGCGACGTCCACGGCAACGCCCGCGACCTGGCCAGGGCCGGCGAGGGCGCCGACGCCCTGGTCTGCCTGGGCGACCTGGTCCTCTTCCTCGACTACGCCGACCACTCGCGCGGCATCTTCCCCGACCTGTTCGGCGCCGCCAACGCCGACCGCATCGTCGAACTGCGCACCGCCCGCCGCTTCGCGGAGGCGCGGGAGTTCCAGGCGCGGCTGTGGGCGGGCGCCGGCGGGGACCGCAGGGAGCTGATCGAGGGCGCGGTGCGCAAGCAGTACGCCGAGATGTTCGCCGCCTTCCCCACCCCGACGTACGCCACCTACGGCAACGTCGACATGCCGCCCCTGTGGCGCGAGTACGCCGGCCCCGGCACCACCGTGCTCGACGGGGAACGGGTGGAGATCGGCGGCCGGGTCTTCGGCTTCGTCGGCGGCGGCCTGCGCACCCCGATGCGCACCCCGTACGAGATCGGTGACGAGGAGTACGCCGCGAAGGTCGAGGCCGTCGGCGAGGTGGACGTGCTGTGCACGCACATCCCGCCCGAGGTGCCGGAACTTGTCTACGACACGGTGGCCCGGCGCTTCGAGCGGGGCAGCCGCGCGCTGCTGGACGCGATCCGCCGCACCCGTCCCCGCTACGCCCTGTTCGGGCACGTGCACCAGCCGCTGGCGCGACGGATGCGGATCGGGGCGACCGAGTGCGTGAACGTCGGGCACTTCGCGTCGACGGGGCGGCCGTGGGTGCTGGAATGGTGAACCGGAACGAGCCCGGGCGGCCGGACCTGCGCAGGTAGGTGGTGACATCCGCCCCGCCCGTGCGCGATAGCCTGCACCCGGCACACGTGCGCACGACGGCGCACGACGACCTCAGTACCGGCCCGCATCCGGAGGAGCCACGGCGATGGCGGAACACACCAGCTCGAGCATCACGATCGAGGCGGCACCGGCCGACGTCATGGCGGTGATCGCCGACTTCGCCCGCTACCCGGACTGGACCGGAGAGGTGAAGGAGGCGGAGGTCCTCGCGACCGACGCGCAGGGGCGTGCCGAGCAGGTCCGGCTGGTCATGGACGCCGGGGCGATCAAGGACGACCAGACGCTGGGGTACACCTGGACCGGCGAGCACGAGGTGTCCTGGACGCTGGTGAAGTCCCAGATGCTGCGCTCCCTCGACGGCTCCTACCTGCTCCGCCCGGCGGGCGCGGGCACGGAGGTCACCTACCGGCTCACGGTCGACGTCAAGATCCCGATGCTCGGCATGATCAAGCGCAAGGCCGAGAAGGTCATCATCGACCGGGCGCTGGCGGGGCTGAAGAAGCGGGTGGAGTCGGGGGAGAAGTAGCCCCGCGGCAGCTGCGGCGGTCGGTGCCTCCGCCCCCCCAGGTCTGAGCGGCCAGGGAGACACCCCCTGGGGCACGCCTGGGAGGCGCCAGGCACCAGGCACCAGGCCCCGGGGTGATGGCCGGCCGCCCGCTCGAACGAAGCCGGGTGCGGCGGACGCAGCCCCGCAGCGCCGGTTGCGTACTCGCCGTGCGGTGCTCCAACGGGCCGGGCGCGTACGCGCCGTGCGGGGTCTCCGGGGCGCCGGGCGCGTACCCGCCGTACGAGGTCCAGGGCGCCGGGCGCGTACCCGCCGTACGAGGTCCAGGGCGCCGGGCGCGTACCCGCCGTGCGGGACCCGGGGCGCCGGGCGACCCCGCGACGCCGGGACACCGCCCGCACGGAACCGCGCCCGGGACACGGCCGGCGGCTCACCGACCGCCCACGCAGGTACCGTTCAGCCTCATGCGCACCATCCTGATCACCGGCCCCGGCGGCAGTGGCCGTACCACCGTCGCCGCCGCCACCGCGCTCGCCGCCGCCCGGCAGGGCACCTGCACCCTGCTCCTCGGCGCCGACCGCGACGACACCCTCGGCGCCGTGCTCGGGGTGCGCACGGGCCCCGCACCGATCACCGTCGAACCCCGCCTCACCGCCTGGCGGCCCGACCCCGCGCAGGGCTTCCGGGACGGCCTCGCCGCCCTCCAGGACCGCGCCGCCTCCGCCCTCGACCTCCTCGGCGCCACCCGCCTCGACCCCGAGGAACTCACCCCCCTGCCCGGCGCCGACGAACTCGCCCTGCTGCGCGGCCTGCGCGACGCCGCCCTCGCCGAGCCCCGCGACCACCACGAACTCCTCGTCGTCGACCTGCCGCCCGCGCCCCGGGCCCTCGCCCTGCTCGCCCTGCCCGAGGAACTGCGCCGCTACCTGCGCCGCCTGCTCCCGCCCGAGCGGCAGGCCGCCCGCGCCCTGCGCCCCGTCCTCGGCCGGCTCGCCGGCGTCCCCATGCCCGCCGAGGCGCTCTACGAGGCCGCCGCCCGCTGGGACCTGGAACTCGCCGCCACCGAGGCCGTCCTCGCCGACCGGAACACCGTCGTGCGGCTGGTCGCCGAGCCCGGCCCGGCCGGCGTGGACGCCGTCCGCTCCGCCACCCTCGGCCTCGCCCTGCGCGGCCTGCGCACCGACCTGCTGGTCGCCAACCGCGTCCTGCCCGAGGACACCCCGGCCGACAGCTGGCTCACCGGCCCCCTCGCCCAGCAGCGCAAGGCACTGGAGGAGTGGCAGGGCACGTACGACGTCCGCACCACCGCCCACCTCGGACGTGACCCGCGCGGCACGGACGACCTCGCCGCGCTCGACACGCCGGGCGTCAACGGGGACGTCCGCCCGGTCGAGTGGCCGGTCACCGACCGGCTGGCCGAAGACGGCGTGCTGGTCTGGCGCATCCCCCTGCCCGGCGCCATACGCGACGAACTCGACCTGATCCGCCGCGGCGACGAACTGGTCCTCACCGCCGGGCCCTTCCGCAGGATCGTCCCGCTGCCGTCGGCGCTGCGCCGCTGCACCGTCGACGGGGCCGCGCTGCGGGAGGACGTTCTCGCCGTCCGCTTCCGGCCGGACCCGCGGCTGTGGCCGCAGAGCCGCTGAACGCGCCGCGCCCCTTCGGGTAACGTCGTAAGGACGAACCGTAGTCAGGAGTCCGTCATGAGCGAAGAGCTCCCCCCGTCCGAGGCCCCCCGCCCCGACGAGGCCGACACGGTCGACGCGGTCGACGAGGTACGGGCCGGCGACGCCGACGCCTGGGCGACGGCGTGCGCCGAGGACCTGGAGGCGGAGAAGGCCCGCCGCCGGGCCGAGTACGGGCCGCCGCCCGGCTCGGCCGCCGAGGAACTGCGCCGGCTCGTCGACACCGTCGCGGACAAGCTGTCCGGCCTCCAGTCCCCCCTGCTCGGCCAGGTCGCCGGGCCGGCCGCCCAGCAGGTGGTCCGGCAGGTCGTCCAGCAGGCCAAGGCCGCCGTCGAACCGGTCATCGAGCGCAACCCGGACGTCTTCGACCACCTCGCGGCCGCCGGCGGCGAACTCCTCGCCGCCTACCGCTCCGCCGTCCAGAACCAGGAGCGCCGCTGGACCGCCGGGCCCTCCGGACGCGACACCCCCCGGGAGCCCCGCGACCCCCGCGACCTGGACGGACCGGGCGACGACGGAAGCGGCACCGGGCGCGACGACGGCGACGAGGGCACCGGCCCGGGCCGGCGCATCGACTTGGACTGACACTCCCCTCGGGTACGGTTGGCCATAGCGGGGCTCGACCGAACTGAGGGATTCATGGGACTCACCATCGGCGTCGACATCGGCGGCACGAAGATCGCGGCCGGCGTGGTCGACGAGGAAGGCAACATCCTCTCGACCCACAAGGTGCCGACCCCGGGCACGCCCGAGGGCATCGTGGACGCCATCGCCTCCGCGGTGGAAGGCGCGCGCGCGGGACACGAGATCGTCGGCGTCGGCATCGGCGCCGCCGGATACGTCAACCGGCAGCGGTCCACGGTCTACTTCGCGCCCAACATCGACTGGCGCCAGGAACCGCTCAAGGAGAAGGTCCAGGCCCGCGTCGGTCTCCCCGTAGTCGTGGAGAACGACGCGAACGCCGCGGCCTGGGGCGAGTACAAGTTCGGTGGCGGCAAGGGCCACCGCAACGTCATCTGCATCACCCTCGGCACCGGCCTCGGCGGCGGCATCATCATCGGCAACAAGCTGCGCCGCGGCCACTTCGGCGTGGCCGCCGAGTTCGGCCACATCCGCATGGTGCCGGACGGCCTGCTGTGCGGCTGCGGGTCGCAGGGCTGCTGGGAGCAGTACGCCTCCGGCCGCGCCCTCGTGCGCTACGCCAAGCAGCGCGCCAACGCCACCCCCGAGCGCGCCGAGGTGCTCCTCGCGCTCGGTGACGGCACACCCGACGGCATCGAGGGCAAGCACATCTCCGTCGCCGCCCGCCAGGGCTGCCCGGTCGCCGTCGACTCCTACCGCGAGCTGGCCCGCTGGGCCGGCGCCGGCCTCGCCGACCTGGCCTCCCTCTTCGACCCGTCCGCCTTCATCGTCGGCGGCGGCCTCTCCGACGAGGGCGACCTGGTGCTCGACCCGATCCGCAAGTCGTACAAGCGGTGGCTGGTCGGCGGCAACTGGCGTCCGGTCGCCGACGTGATCGCCGCCCAGCTCGGCAACAAGGCCGGCCTGGTCGGCGCGGCCGACCTGGCGCGGGAACCCGACCCGATCATGTAGCAGCCGGCCGGTGCACGCTCTCAGGGGCGCGGGGCGGAGCCGACGCACGGCTCCGCCCCGCGGCGCGAAGCCACCCGCAACCCGCCGGCCGTGCCCGGTCTCGCGTCCCGGGCTGCCGGGCGCCCCGACCCCGGTCACAGCGTAGATTGACCCCCATGGCAACGTCGCTGCGACCGCTCCCCAACTCCCGCACCGAGCCCGACGGTTCCGCCGTCATCCGGGTCCTCAGCTACAACATCCGCTCGATGCGGGACGACACCGACGCCCTCGCCCGTGTGATCGCCGCGTGCGCCCCCGACCTGGTGCTCGTGCAGGAGGCGCCCCGGTTCTTCCGCTGGCGCAAGAAGCTCACCCGGCTCGCGGCGGCATCCGGGCTGGTACTGCTGTCCGGCGGCGGCACCGCCGCCGGGCCCGCGCTGCTGTGCTCCCTGCGCGCCACCGTCGAACGCACGGAGGACGTGCTGCTCCCGCTCACCCCCGGCCGGCACCGCCGCGGCCTCGCGACCGCCGTGGTCCGCATCGGCGGGGCCCGCCTGGGCGTACTGAGCTGTCATCTCTCGCTGTGGCAGGACGAGCGGTACGAGCAGGCGGGCCTGCTCCTCGACCGGCTCGCCGGCCTCGGCGTGACGCACGCGGTGGCGGGCGGCGACCTGAACGAGCGCCCCGGCGGCCGCACCTTCCGGCGGCTCGGCGACGGTCTGCGGGACTGCTGGACCGCCGCACCCTGGGGCGGCGAGTACACCTTCTCCGCGGCCGCCCCCGACCGGCGCATCGACGCGGTCTTCGTCACGGAGGGCATCGAGGTACTGGGCTGCGGGGTGCCGCTGGGTCTGCCCGGGGTAGCCGAGGACGACCTGAGGGCGGCCACGGACCACCTCCCGGTCCTGACCGCGCTCCGCGTACCCGCGTCGTCCACGGACCGGTCCGCCTGACGGCCCCGCGGGTCGACACCCCCTAGACCACCGCGCCCCGCCCCGGATCGTCGTCGTCCTCGTCACCCGTCCGCATCCGCATGACCAGGGTGGCGAAGCCGCCGAGGAAGCCGCCGACGCTCGCGGTCGCCAGCCACCAGCTCATGTCCCAGCCGAGCAGCACCGCCAGCAGAAGCAGCACCGGGCCGCCGAGCACGCCCAGCCAGGCGAACTTCGCGGTGGTGTCGGCCTCGGGCAGCGGCGGAGGCTCGGGCGGTACGAAGTGCCCCTCGCCGTCCTCGCCCGGATCGTCGTCCGACGGCTCGGCCAGGGTGTGGTCGCGGGGACCGACACCGGGGGCGAACGCCACGGAGCCCCCCAGCGGCCGGGCCGAGGCCGGCCGGTCCGCCTCGGGCTCGTCGTCGTTGGTCTCCGGCTCCAGGAGCGCCAGATCCTCCACCGACTTGAACGGCTTCGCGCCCGGCGGGTCCGGCGGCTCGTCCCCGTACCCGGCGACGATCGCGGCCCAGGCGGCGTCCTCGTCGAGGGGTACGCCCTGCTCCTCGGGCCCGCGGTCCGCCGCGCGCTCCCGTCCCTCGCGGTGCTCCCGCTCCCGCTCCAGGTCCCGCTCCTCGCGGTCCTCGCGGTCGGAGTCGTGCTCAGCCACCTGCGGCCGTCCCTTCCTTGCCGAGACCGGGCTCCGGCTCCCCGACGGAACCGGGCGCGAGCCGGCCGATGAACGCGACGCTCTCCGCGAAGATCCGGTCCGCGTCGTGGTCCAACGTCGCCACGTGGTAGCTCTGTTCCAGCAGCACCTCCGTCACGTCCGTCGACGACACCCGGCCGAGGATGCGGGCCGAGTCCGCGGGCGGCACCACGTGGTCCTGCGGGCTGCGCAGCAGCAGCAGCGGCTGGGTCACCTGCGGCAGGTCGCCGTCGGCGAGACGGAAGAACGCGCGCAGCGAGTGCGCCGCCTGCAGCGGCACCCTGTCGTACCCCAGCTCCGTGCTGAGCGGCTTGGCGATGTCACTGGCGATGCCCTTCGTCGCCGGCAGCAGGTGGCGCAGGACCGGAAGGGCGTGCTGGGCGACGCCGTGCATCCGGTTCGCCGGGTTGACGACCACGACGCCCGACACGGCGTCGCCGTGCTTCGCCGCGAGCCGCAGTGCCAGCGCGCCGCCCATGGACAGGCCGGCCACGAAGACGCGCCCGCAGCGCTCCCGCAGGGCGCGCAGCTCGCGGTCCACCTCCGCGTACCAGTCCTGCCAGCCGGTGACCTGCATGTCCTGCCAGCGCGTGCCGTGCCCGGGCAGCAGCGGCAGCGCGACGGTCAGGCCGCGGGCGGCGAGGTACCGGGCCCAGGGGCGCAGCGACTGCGGGGAACCGGTGAACCCGTGGCAGAGGAGGACGCCGACCTCACCGCCCTCGTGGCGGAACGGCTCGGCTCCGGGCAGGACCGGCACGTCTCGGTCTCCTGTCGTCAGGGGGCCGGCACGGCCGGCACGTCGGGTGGGGTACACGCGGGCGCGGTACACGCGGAGGTAGTGCTTGCGGGTGCGGTACTTGCGGGTACTTCACCGTACGCGACCGCACTGACACCGACCAGGGCCGTCGGGGCCATTGACGGTGCCCCGGGATAGGGTCTGATCCACAGACACAGGAGGCACTCGCTTGTTGTACGGCGCGATGAAGGTCACCGTCGGAGGTTCGCTGAAGCTCGCCTTCCGGCCCTGGGTGGAAGGCCTGGAGCACGTCCCGGCCGACGGCCCCGCCATTCTGGCGAGCAACCACCTGTCGTTCTCCGACTCGTTCTTCCTGCCCGCCGTCCTCGACCGCAAGGTGACCTTCATCGCCAAGGCCGAGTACTTCAACACCCCCGGGGTCAAGGGCCGGCTGACCGCCGCCTTCTTCAAGGGCGTCGGCCAGCTGCCCGTGGACCGGTCCGGGGCACGCGGCGCGGGAGAGGCCGCCATCAAGAGCGGCATAGAGGTCCTGGAGCGCGGCGAGCTGTTCGGCATCTACCCCGAGGGCACGCGCTCCCCGGACGGCCGCCTCTACCGCGGCAAGCCGGGCGGCCTCGCGCGCGTGGCGCTCGCCACCGGCGCGCCCGTCATCCCGGTCGCCATGATCGACACCGAGAAGATCCAGCCGCCCGGCAAGGTGGTGCCGAAGCTGATGCGGCCCGGCATCCGTATCGGCAAGCCCCTCGACTTCACCCGCTACCAGGGCATGGAGCACGACCGCTTCGTGCTCCGCGCGGTGACCGACGAGGTCATGTACGAGATCATGAAGCTCTCCGGCCAGGAGTACGTCGACATGTACGCGACCGCCATGAAGCGGCAGCTCGCGGACGAGGCGAAGGCCGAGAAGGAGGCGGGCAAGGCGGCGAAGGCCGCGCTCGCGCAGGCGGAGAGGGAACAGGCCGCCAAGGAGAAGGAGGCGGCCGAGCAGGACCGGTCCGGCGACCGGTAGCGGCCGGACGGGACGGAAGACGTACGGGCCGGGGACGGGGGGGGGCATGGCCAGGCGCGAGAGAGTCATGAGGATGTCGGTCGAGCAGCCGCTGTGGCGCGCGCTCGCCGGCTACCGGGTGCTCACCATGCTGTACGCGATCGGCTTCTTCGTCACCGCCCACTCCGGCTTCGCCCGCCCCTGGCTCGCCGTCGCCTACTACGCCGTCCTCTTCGTCTGGACCCTGGCCACCCTGCCCAAGGTCGCGAGTGCGGCGAGCTGCACCAAGCGGTTCCTCACCGCCGACCTCACCATCGCGCTGACCGGCATCCTGCTCACGCCGTTCGCCGACGCGCACGAGCGGGTCATGAACGGGGGCCCGACCCTGCCGTCGATATGGACGGCGGGCTCCGTCCTGGCCTTCGCCATCAAGGGCGGCTGGCGCTGGGCGGCCGTCGCCTCCACGCTCGTCGCCGTCGCCAACCTGGTCGAGCGCGGCAGCCCGGCCCGCGACACCGTGCACAACGTCGTCCTCGTCTGGGTCGCCTCCATCGCCATCGGCTACGTCGTCGAGGTGGCCCGCGCCTCCGAGCGCACCCTCGCCCGCGCCCTGGAGATCGAGGCGGCGACCAGGGAACGGGAGCGGCTCGCCCGGGACATCCACGACAGCGTGCTCCAGGTGCTGGCGATGGTGCAGCGGCGCGGCGCCGTCATCGGCGGCGAGGCGGCCGAGCTGGGCCGGATGGCCGGTGAGCAGGAGGTGGCGCTGCGCACGCTGGTCTCCGGCGGCCTGGTGCCCGTCTCCCGCGTGTCGGAGGACACCGCCGAGGGCGCGGTCGTACGGGCCGTGGAGGAACCGGAGGGGGATGATCCGGATCGTCCCGTGGACCTGCGCGCCCTGCTGGCCCCGTACGCGGGCTCCCTCGTGAACCTCGCCGAGCCCGGCGCGCCGGTCCTGCTGACCCCGCTGGCGGCCCGGGAGCTCGCGGCCGCCGTGGGGGCCGCCCTGGACAACGTGCGCAAGCACGTCGGTGAGCAGGCGCGCGCGTGGATCCTGGTCGAGGACGAGCCGGACGAGGTGATCGTCACCGTCCGCGACGAAGGGCCCGGCATCCCGGAGGGGCGGCTCAGCGAGGCGGAGGGCGAGGGGCGGCTCGGCGTGGCCCTGTCGATCCGGGGCCGGCTGCGCGACCTCGGCGGCACGGCCGAGCTGATCTCGGTGCCCGGCCAGGGCACCGAGGTCGAACTGAAGGCACCGAAGAAGACGACCAGCAGTACCAGCGCGCGGGGGAAGGCAGCGGAGCGATGACCGAACGACACGAACCGATCAGGGTCATGGTGGTCGACGACCACCCGATGTGGCGCGACGCCGTCGCCCGGGACCTGGCCGAGTCCGGCTTCGACGTGGTCGCCACCGCCGGCGACGGCGACCAGGCGGTGCGCCGCGCGCGGGCCGTCGCGCCCGACGTCCTCGTGCTCGACCTCAACCTGCCCGGCAAGCCCGGCGTCCAGGTCTGCAAGGAGGTCGTCGGCGCGGACCCGAAGCTGCGCGTCCTCGTGCTCTCCGCGAGCGGGGAACACGCCGACGTGCTGGAGGCGGTGAAGTCCGGGGCGACCGGATACCTGCTGAAGTCGGCCTCCACCGAGGAGTTGCAGGACGCGGTGCGCCGCACGGCCCTCGGCGACCCGGTCTTCACCCCCGGGCTGGCCGGCCTGGTCCTCGGCGAGTACCGGCGCCTCGCCTCCGAACCGGCTCCTGCCGCGGAGACCGGTGAACCCGGGGCGCCGCGGCTCACCGACCGGGAGACCGAGGTGCTGCGCCTGGTCGCCAAGGGACTGAGCTACAAGCAGATCGCCGAACGCCTCGTCATCTCCCACCGCACCGTGCAGAACCACGTCCAGAACACCCTGGGCAAGCTCCAGCTGCACAACAGGGTGGAGCTGGTGCGGTACGCGATAGAACGGGGTCTGGACGACGCGTGACCCGCGCGGGACAGTGGCAGTGGCCTGAACCACCCGCTGTGGCAAGGGAGTTGCGCGATGAAGGTCGGAGTGCTGACCGGAGGCGGTGACTGCCCCGGGCTCAACGCCGTCATCCGGGCCGTCGTCCGCAAGGGCGTACAGGAGTACGGCTACGACTTCACCGGCTTCCGGGACGGCTGGCGCGGTCCGCTGGAGGGCGACACCGTCCGGCTCGACATCCCGGCCGTCCGCGGCATCCTGCCCCGCGGCGGCACCATCCTCGGCTCCTCGCGCACCAATCCGCTGCAGCACGCGGACGGCATCCGGCGCATCAAGGAGAACCTGGCCGAACGGGGTGTCGAGGCGCTCGTCGTCATCGGCGGCGAGGACACCCTGGGCGTCGCCGCCCGCCTCGGGGACGAGTACGGCCTGCCGTGCGTCGGTGTGCCCAAGACGATCGACAACGACCTGTCCGCCACCGACTACACCTTCGGCTTCGACACGGCCGTCGGCATCGCCACCGAGGCCATCGACCGGCTGCACACCACCGCCGAGTCCCACATGCGCGTGCTGGTCGTGGAGGTCATGGGCCGGCACGCCGGCTGGATCGCCCTCCACTCCGGCCTGGCCGGCGGCGCCAACGTCATCCTCATCCCCGAGCAGCGCTTCGACACGGAGCAGGTGTGCGCCTGGGTGACGTCCCGGTTCCGGGCGTCGTACGCGCCGATCGTGGTCGTCGCCGAGGGGGCGATGCCGCGGGACGGCGACATGGTGCTCAAGGACCAGTCGCTGGACTCCTTCGGGCACGTCCGGCTGTCCGGGGTGGGCGAGTGGCTGGCGAAGGAGATCGAGAAACGCACCGGCAAAGAGGCCCGGACCACCGTCCTCGGCCACGTCCAGCGCGGGGGCACGCCCAGCGCCTTCGACCGCTGGCTCGCCACCCGGTTCGGCCTGCACGCCGTGGACTGCGTCCGCGACGGCGACTTCGGCACCATGGTCGCCCTGCGCGGCACGGACATCGTCCGCGTGCCGATCGCGGACGCCACGGCCCGGCTGAAGACGGTCGACCCGAAGCTGTACGAGGAGGCCGGGGTGTTCTTCGGCTGACCGCTGACCGCTGACCGCTGACCGGCGCACGATGCCGCGGCGCCGTATATTCGGCCCCCGGAGCCCAGCAGAACGGGAGCGGTCATGGAGATCCTGGCCTTCGGCGTCCAGGCCGACGAGAAGCCCCTGATCGAACAGGCCTTCCGGGGCCACGACCAGGTCCGCTGCCTCGACGTCTTCCTCAACGAGGACACCGCCCCCATCGCGGCCGGCCACGAGATCGTCTCCACGTCCGTCAACGCCGACCTCGGCGCGGCCGTCCTGGAGATCCTCGCGGCCGGCGGCACCCGGATGGTGGCCCAGCGCTCCACCGGCTTCAACAACATCGACCTCGACACGGCCGAGCGGCTCGGCATGACCGTCGCCCGGGTGTCGTACTACTCCCCGTACTCGGTCGCCGAGTTCGCCTGGACCCTCGCCATGGCCGTCAACCGGCGGATCGTGCGCGCCTCCACCCGCACCCGGGACTTCGACTTCCGCCTGCACGGCCTGATGGGCCGCGACATGCACGGCCGCACCGCCGGTGTCCTCGGCACCGGCAAGATCGGCGAGGCCTTCGCCCGGATCGCCCACGGCTTCGGCATGCGGCTGCTGGGCTGGGACGTCGCCGAGAACCCCGCGTGCATGGAGCTGGGCATGCGCTACGTCCCCAAGGACGAGCTGCTCGCCCGCTCCGACCTGGTCTCCCTGCACCTCCCGCTCATGCCCGCGACCCAGCACCTGATCGACGCCGCCGCACTGAAGGAGATGCGGGACGACGCGATCCTGGTCAACTCCAGCCGCGGCGGTCTGATCGACACCGCCGCCCTGGTCACCGAGTTGCGCGCGGGCCGCTTCACCGGTGTGGGCCTGGACGTGTACGAGGCGGAGGCGGGCCTGTTCTTCCTCGACAAGTCCCTGGAGGCCATCGCCGACGACACCCTGGCCCGCCTCGTCACCTTCCCGAACGTCCTGGTCACCTCGCACCAGGCGTACTACACCGAGGACGCGGTCGGGCAGATCGTCGACGCCACGGTGCGCAACGTCCTCGACTACATCGAGGGCCGCCGCTCGGAGAACGTGCTCGTACCGCGCAGCTGACCGGTCAGCTCCCGTACGATCGCCGCCCCGTTCAGCGTCAGCACCGACTCGGGGTGGAACTGCACCCCCGCGAAGCCCTCGCCGCGCAGCGCGTGCACCTCGCCGCCCGCCGAGCGGCTCACCTCCACGCCGCGCGCGGCCAGCTCACCGGCCGTCTCGTCGTCGCAGCGCGCGGTGAAGCTGTTGTAGAAGCCCACGGTCTCGCGCCGCCCGAACAGGTCGATCTCCGTCTGCGCGCCCTGGTAGGGCACCTCCTTGCGGACGATGTCCAGCCCCAGCTCCGCCGCGATCAGCTCGTGCCCGAGGCAGACGCCGAGAACGCCGTGCCGGTTCTCCCCGATCACCTCGGCGGTCAGGGCGCGCAGAAGGCGCATCTTCGGGTCGTCCGGATCGGACGGATCACCGGGACCGGGTCCCAGCACCACCGGCCCCCCGTGCCCGAGCACCGCCTCCCGCAGCCCCGGCCCGTCGTACCGCCGCACGCTCACGGTGAGCCCCGACGAACGCAGTACGTGCGCGAGCATCGCCGTGAAGGTGTCCTCCGCGTCGACGACCAGGGCATGGCCCTCCAGCGCGTTTGACGGCTCCTGCATCCGCAGCCAGAACGGCGCCAGCGAGGCCCGGCGCCCGTCCAGCGCCGCCCGCACGCGCGGGTCGTCGGCCAGCTTCGGCCGCCCGGCCTCCGTACGCGGCCGGGACGGACGTACGCCCAGAGCGGCCAGCACCCCGGCCGCCTTGGCGTGGGTCTCCGCGACCTCGCCGGCCGGGTCGGAGCCCCGTACCAGCGTGGCGCCGACCGGCACCCGCAGCCGCCCGGCGGCGTCGATGTCGGCGGTGCGGATGAGGATGGGGGAGTCGAGGGTCTGGGCGCCGCCCGAGTCCCGCCCCAGCAGCGCCAGCGCGCCCGCGTAGTAGCCCCGCCCGCCGACCTCGTGCCGCTCGATGACCCGGCAGGCGTTCTGCACCGGCGACCCGGTGACCGTCGCCGCGAACATGGTCTCCTTCAGCACCTCCCGCACGTCCAGCGAGGAACGGCCGCGCAGTTCGTACTCGGTGTGCGCGAGGTGGGACATCTCCTTGAGCCGCGGCCCGACGACCACCCCGCCCATGTCGCCGACGGTGCACATCATCTTGAGCTCCTCGTCGACCACCATCGACAGCTCCTCGATCTCCTTGCCGTCGGCGAGGAAGCGGAGCAGGTGCTCGGGGGTCGGCCCTTCGGCGGGATAGCGGTACGTCCCGCTGATCGGGTTCATCACGACCGTGCCCCCGGACATCCGGACATGCACCTCGGGGCTGGCCCCGACCAGCGTCCGGTCCCCGGTGTGCACGACGAACGTCCAGTACGCGCCCCGCTCGCACTCCAGCAGCCGCCGGAACAGCGCCAGCGCGTCGGCCCGCCCGAACCCGGGGATCCGCCCCTCGTACGTCCGCCGGATCACGAAGTTGGCGCCCTCGCCGGCCCCGATCTCCTCGTCCAGCACGCGCCCGACGATCCGCGCGTACTCGTCGTCGCCGACGTCGAAGCCGCCGCCGTCGACCCGGACGTCGTGCGCGGGGAGGGCGGCGAGGGCGTCGGCGAGCGGGATGTCGTACCGCTCCTCGGGGGTCAGCACCAGCAGCGGCGTGCCGTCGTCGCGGACGTCGAAGCCGCGCTCGCGGATCTGCCGGAAGGGGACGAGCGCCAGTCCCTCGTCGGGCAGGCCGGCGAGTCTGTCGTGCTCGGTCACCGGGCCGAGCAGCAGTTCCACGGTGGTCCCGTCCCCGGTGGCGCGGCCCGGGGTGCGGCGGCGGAGCAGGGCGAACGGGCGGGGGTCGGCCAGGAGGCCGTCGAGCGGTGTCATGGTCCGGATCCTTCTCGGTTCGTCGGAGAGGAACGGACCCCGGTCGCAAACGCCGAAGGCCGCCCCTCGGGCGGCCTTCGCGAAGTCTTGCGTACGCGCAGTCAGTGGGCCGCCGAAGGAGCGGTCCACCACCAGTTCTGGGTCGAGTGCGCGAACATGGCACGGACGGTACACCATGAGTGCCGTGTCCCGGGGCCCCACCGCGTCATTTGACTGATCCTGTCGTGCTCCCGCCGGTGCGGGGGCGGCGCGCAGCTCACGGCACCGCCGCCACGGGGCGCTGACCGCTCCCGGCACCGGCGGGGCCGTCCGCCGGGGGGTGTTCCGCCCGCGGAGTACGCCTGTCTCACGGACTGGTCGGGGTCATGGACGCCGTAACCGACCGCGTACTGTTGAGCACGTGACCGTGAACGCTGATTCCCGAAGCGTCGCCGCTCAGGCGACATGGCGAGACCTGCCCGCGGCGCAGCAGCCCGAGTACCCGGATGCCGAGGCTCTGCGCGATGTGATCGCCGAGCTCGAAACGTATCCCCCGCTGGTGTTCGCCGGCGAGTGCGACCAGCTGCGCGCGCGCATGGCAGCGGTCGCCCGGGGAGAGGCTTTCCTGCTCCAGGGCGGTGACTGCGCCGAGTCGTTCGACGCCGTGTCCGCCGAGCACATCAGGGCGAAGCTCAAGACCCTCCTCCAGATGGGCGCCGTCCTCACCTACGCCGCGTCCGTGCCGGTGGTGAAGGTGGGCCGGATCGCCGGCCAGTACTCCAAGCCGCGCTCCAAGCCGACCGAGACCCGGGACGGCGTGACGCTGCCGACGTACCGCGGCGACTCCGTCAACGGCTTCGACTTCACCGAAGAGGCCCGGATCCCGGACCCCGAGCGGCTCAAGCGCATGTACCACGCGTCGGCCTCCACGCTGAACCTGGTGCGCGCCTTCACCACCGGCGGCTACGCCGACCTGCGCCAGGTGCACGCCTGGAACCAGGACTTCGTGAAGTCCTCGCCGTCCGGCCAGCGCTACGAGCAGCTCGCCCGGGAGATCGACAACGCGCTGAACTTCATGCGGGCCTGCGGGACGGACCCGGCCGAGTTCCAGACGGTCGAGTTCTTCTCCTCGCACGAGGCGCTGCTGCTCGACTACGAGTCGGCGCTCACCCGCGTCGACTCGCGCACCGGGCAGCTGTACGACGTCTCCGGGCACATGGTGTGGATCGGTGAGCGCACCCGGCAGATGGACCACGCGCACATCGAGTTCGCCTCGCGGATCCGCAACCCGATCGGCATCAAGCTCGGCCCGACCACCACGGCCGAGGAGGCGCTCCAGTACATCGAGCGTCTGGACCCCGAGCGCGAGCCCGGCCGGCTGACCTTCATCGTCCGCATGGGCGCGGACAAGATCCGCGACAGGCTCCCCGAGCTGGTCGAGAAGGTCACCGCGTCCGGCGCGGCCGTCGCCTGGATCACCGACCCGATGCACGGCAACACCTACGAGGCGGCCTCCGGCCACAAGACCCGCCGCTTCGACGACGTGCTCGACGAGGTCAAGGGCTTCTTCGAGGTCCACAAGTCGCTGGGCACCCACCCGGGCGGCATCCACGTGGAGCTGACCGGTGACGACGTCACCGAGTGCGTGGGCGGCGGCGACGAGATCTTCGTCGACGACCTGCACCAGCGCTACGAGACGGCCTGCGACCCGCGGCTCAACCGCAGCCAGTCGCTCGACCTGGCGTTCCTGGTGGCGGAGATGTACCGGGACCAGTGACGGCCCGCCCGTCGGACGACGCGGACGGGCGGCAGGGACGAGGAATGGGGCGCGGGTCACACACGATCCGCGCCCCTTCCGCTTTTGCCGCCCCTGCCCGATGGGTAAGGTTAGGTTTGCCTCACCGAGTCGGGCCCTCCGCTCACCGGTCCGGCACGACCTTGTACCCCGCCCGGGAGGTGAACCGCGTGTTCGTCTGCAGCTGCTTCGGTGTCACCGAGGAACAGGTGAAGAGCCACGCGGAAGCCGGCGCCTGCACGCCCCGGCAGATCGCCTCCGCCTGCAAGGCGGGCACCGACTGCGGCGGCTGCGTACGGCGCATCCAGGCGCTGCTCGGCCGTGGTGCCTGCCCCCGCCGGCAGCTGGCCGACCAGGGCGGACCGGTCCTGGCGGAGCTCCCGGACGCGGCCTAGCTAGAGCGAGCCGGGACCCGACGCGTCCGGCTGGGACTGCTCGATGACCGTCGACAGGTAGAGCGACTCGCCCAGCTTCTCGATCAGCTCCAGCTGGGTGTCCAGGTAGTCGATGTGGTGCTCCTCGTCGGCGAGGATCGCCTCGAAGACGTTGGCCGACGTGATGTCGTTCTTGGCCCGCATCACCTCGACGCCCCGGCGCAGCCGGTCGATCGCCTCGACCTCGATCTCCCGGTCGGCCTGGAACATCTCGGTCACGCTCTGGCCGACCCGCACGTGGAAGAGCCGCTGGTAGTTCGGCAGGCCGTCCAGGAGCAGGATGCGGTCGGTGAGCACCTCGGCGTGACGCATCTCGTCGAAGGACTCCGCGCGCGTGTACTTCGCGAGCTTGGTCCAGCCCTTGTGGTCCTGCAGCTTCGCGTGCAGGAAGTACTGGTTGATCGCCGTGAGCTCGGCGGTCAGCTGCTCATTGAGGAACTCGATGACCTCGGGGTCGCCCTGCATCGCTTGACGCTCCTTCGAACGGGAACTGGCGTGTTGCGCCGCATGATTGCACCGGCACCGAAGATCGTCCAGTAAGTCTCGACTTAGTAAGTAAGTACAGGCTTAGTGGAATCTGTTCCTGTTTGCCCGAATGTGCGGAGGGCGGGTCGGGGGCATCGGTCCAGGTCTGTCAGGATGGAGGCATGGGTCAGCCGGCGGGAAGCGAATCGGGAGAAGGCGGTGCGGAAGGAGCATCGCGGTTCGAGCTCCCACCGGGGCAGCGACTGCAGCGCGGCTGGCCGGTCACGCACTACGGGCCCGTCCCCAAGTTCCGCCCGGAGCGCTGGGAGTTCCGGGTCTTCGGCGCCACCGCCGACGGTGAGAAGCAGGGCTGGACGCACGAGGAGTTCACGGCCCTCCCGTACACCACGGTCGTCGCCGACCTGCACTGCGTCACCAAGTTCAGCATGCTCGGCTCCGAGTGGGGCGGCGTTCCGGCCGCCGCGATCCTGGAGCTCGCCCCGCCGGCGCCCGCCGTCACCCATGTGATGGTGTGGGCCGAGTACGGCTTCAGCTCCAACCTGCGGCTGTCCGACTTCGCCGCCGAACGCACCCTCTTCGCCACCCACAAGGACGGCGAGCTGCTCACCGCCGAGCACGGCTTCCCGCTCCGGCTGGTCGTCCCGCACCTGTACGCCTGGAAGGGCCCCAAGTGGGTCCGCGGCATCGAGTACATGACCGCCGACCGCCGCGGCTTCTGGGAGGAGCGCGGTTACCACAACATCGGCGATCCGTGGCAGGAGCAGCGCTACTCCTACCAGGAGGAGCCCGGGGACGGCCCCGAGCTCTGACCGGCGTTCGCGGGGGATCAGCCGTCGCGCAGCTTCTTCAGCCGCTCCACGTCCGCCGCGTGCCCCTCCTTGCCGCCCGGGGTCTCGATGACCAGCGGCACGCCCTCGGTCGCGGGGTGGGTCATCAGCGCCCGGAACGGGTCCTCGCCGATGTGGCCGGAGCCGATGTTCTCGTGCCGGTCCTTGTGCGCCCCCGCCACGTCCTTGGAGTCGTTGGCGTGGATCAGCCTGAGCCGGCCCTCGCCGACCGTGTCCACCAGCAGGTCCAGGGTCTGGTGCATGCCCGACGGGCCGGTCAGGTCGTGCCCCGCCGCGAAGATGTGGCACGTGTCCAGGCACACCCCGAGCCTCGGGTGGGCGTCCAGCGCCTCGAAGTACGGCCCGAAGTCCCAGGTCCGCGAGCACAGGGAGGCGCCCTGTCCGGCGGTCGACTCCAGGAGCAGGTGCGGGTCGTCGTCGTGGGTGAGCTCGTCGAGCAGCGGAAGCATGTACTCCCGTACCTGCTTCAGCGCCACCGCCCGGTCCCGTCCGCCGGTCGCGCTGCCGGTGTGCACGACCACGCCGAGCGCCCCGATCGCCCGCCCGCGCCGCAGCGAGTGCCGCAGCGAGTCCACCGACCGCTCCACCGTCGCCTCGGTGTGCGAACCGAAGTTGATCAGGTAGGGCGCGTGCACATAGGCCGGGATCGACCCGGCCGCGCAGGCCTCCCGGAACGCCTCGTCCTGCTTCGGGTTGCCCGCCGGGGTGGCCCAGCCGCGCGGGTTGGCGACGAAGACCTGCACGGCCTCCGCCTTCAGCTCACGGGCGTAGGACAGGCCCACGGAGTGCAGGCCGCCGGCCACGGGGACGTGGCCGCCGACGGGGTTGCGGGGGAGGCCGGAGGCGGGGGAGGGGGCGGACTGTTGACTGTTCACCCATTCAGGGTGTCACGCGCTCCCGCCCGTCCGGACCGTGAGAGCCGTCACCTGATGGTGATCTTGATGGTGGAGCCCTTGGGCGCCGTGTCCCCGCCCTCCACGGACTGCTCCTTCACGGTGTCGCCGAACAGTCCGAGCAGACCGCGGTCCTCCTCGACGTCGAAGCCCGCGTCCTTCAGCGTCCGCTTGGCGTCGCCCACGCTGTCGCCGACCACGTCCGGGACCTCGATCATCTCGGGGCCCTTGGAGACCGTGAGGGTCACCGTGTCGCCCTCGGCGGCCCGACTGCCGGAACCCGGCGTCTGACGGGCGACCCGGCCCTTGTCGTGCTCGGAGTTCACCTGCTCGTCGGCGACCTTCACCTTCAGCCCGGCCTCGGTCAGCTCGGCCCTCGCGTCGGCCAGGTCGTCGCCGGTGACGTCCGGGACGTCGATCGGGCTGCCCTTGCTGACGACCAGGGCGACCGCGGAGCCGGCGCGCACCGTGGTGCCCGTCCTCGGCTTCGTGGAGATCACGAAGCCCTTCGGCACCTCCTCGCTGAACGCCCGGGTCACCATGCCCGGCTCCAGCCCCTCGTCCTTCAGCACGGTCCGCGCCCGGTCCAGCTTGTAGCCCTCGACGTCCGGCAGCTTCACGGTGTCGGGGCCGTCGGAGACCGTGAACGACACCGAGTCGTTCTTGCGGATGCGGGCGCCCACCCCGGGATCGGAGCTGATGACCTTGCCGCGCTCCACGGTGTCGCTGTAGGCGTGCTCGACCTTGCCCACGTCCAGGCCCGCCTCGTCCAGCCGGTCCCGGGCCTGCGCCTCGGTCTTGGACAGCAGCGCGGGCACCTTGGTGAACTGGCCGGAGTTGATGTACCAGACACCCGTGCCGACGCCGAGCACCAGCAGGACGGCCACGACGACCGCCATCGGGCCGCGCCGCAGCTGCGGCCGCCGGCGCCGGGGCGGGGCCGGCTCGGGAGCCGCCAGCCGACTGGTGCGGTTCACCCCGTCCGCGGGGAACGCGCCGTCCGTGCCGTCGCCCTCGTCCTCGTTGACGGGGAGCGGCCGGGGCAGGGTCAGCGCGCGGGGGATCACGCTCGTGCGGTCCTCGGCGTTGTCGTGCTCCCCGGTGAGCGCCTGCGGCGGCACCGCGTCCAGCTGGTCCCCGCTCAGCGCCCCGCGGGCCTGGCGGGTCTGCGAGAGCAGGGCCACGGCGTCGTGCGGACGGATCTCCGGGTTGCGGGCGGTCGCCGAGGCGACCAGCTCGTCCAGCTCGTAGGCCATCCCCGGCACGGCGGCCGACGGCGGCGGCACGTCCTCGTGCAGATGCTTGTAGAGCACCTGGGCGGGGGAATCCCCCTCGTGAGGCTTGGCGCCGGTCAGCATCTCGTGCAGCACCACGCCGCACGCGTACACGTCGACCCTCGGATCGGCGGCGCCGTGCTCGATCTGCTCGGGCGCCAGGTAGGAGACGGTGCCGAGGACGGCTCCGGTGGTGCTGGTGACCGTGTCGACGGCCCGGACCAGTCCGAAGTCGGCGACCTTGACCCGGCCGTCGTCCCCTATCAGCACGTTCTCCGGCTTCATGTCCCGGTGCACGAACCCGGCCCGGTGCGCGGCGCCCAGCGCGGCCAGCACCGGCTCCAGGATGTCCAGCGCGGCCCGCGGCCGCAGCGCCCCGCGCTCGCGCAGCACGTCGCGCAGGGTGCAGCCGGCGATGTACTCCATGGCCAGGTAGACGTACGCTCCCTCGGCCCCTTGGTCGAATACCTGTACGACGTTGGGGTGGTCGAGGCGGGCCACCGACTTCGCCTCGCGGATGAACCGCTCCACGAAGGTGGCGTCGGCCGCGAGCGTCGGGTGCATCACCTTCAGCGCGAGCACGCGGTCCAGGCGGGTGTCCACGGCCCGGTAGACCGTGGCCATCCCGCCCACCGCGATCCGCGCCTCGACGCGGTACCGGCCGTCGAGCACCTGCCCGACGAGAGGGTCCTGAAGGGTCGTGTCCACGCAGGCGAGTCTACGAGTCACCACGGACACCCGGCGCCGCCGCCGAGCAGCGGGGGCGGTACTGCAGCCCATCTGTGACGTGCCCGACGCGGAGCCGGGCCCATGCCCGCGCACGGCAGGCCCCGGACGGCGACGGACCCCGAGGCCGGAACCCCCCGCCCTTGCGCGACGGGAAACGGGTGGTGCGCCGGACGGAGACGAAACGGCAGGTCAGCGCCGGGTCACTGGAAAGCGGGCCGCTCAGGGTCCAGGACGGCCAGGCCCTCCGAGGGAGACGACGCCTGCGCGAAACGCCGCCGCGGGATCCGCCCGGCCCGCCGGGCCAACCGCCCGGCCTCCACCGCGCACCGCATCCCCTCCGCCATCAGCACCGGCTCCTGCGCCCGCGTCACCGCCGAGGCGAGCATCACACCCGCGCACCCCAGCTCCATCGCGAGCGCCACGTCCGACGCCGTACCGGCCCCCGCGTCCAGAATCACCGGCACGCGCGCGTGCTCCACGATCAGCTCGAAGTTGTGCGGGTTGCGGATGCCGAGCCCCGACCCGATCGGCGAGCCGAGCGGCATGATCGCGGCGCACCCGACGTCCTCCAGCTTGCGTGCGAGGACCGGGTCGTCGTTCGTGTACGGCAGCACCGTGAACCCGTCGTCGACCAGCGTCTCCGCCGCGTCCAGGAGCTCGATCGGGTCGGGCAGCAGGGTGCGCTCGTCGGCGATGACCTCCAGCTTGACCAGGTCCGTGCCGAGGGCCTCGCGCGCGAGCCGGGCGGTGAGGACGGCCTCCCCGGCGGTGAAGCAGCCGGCCGTGTTCGGCAGCACCCGGATGCCGAGCTTCTCCAGCACCGACAGCACGGACCCGTGCACCGAGGCGTTCACCCGCCGCATCGCGACGGTCGTCAGCTCCGTCCCGGACGCCACCAGCGCCCGCTCCAGGACGTCGAGGCTGGGCGCCCCGCCGGTGCCCATGATCAGGCGGGACCCGTAGGCCGTACCGCCGAGGACAAACGGATCGTCGGCCATGGTCAGCCTCCTTGGACGGCGGTGAGGACTTCGACGCGGTCGCCGTCGGCCAGCGAGGTGGCGGACCACCGCGCGCGCGGGACGACGGTTTCGTTGAGGGCGGCGGCCACCCCGGACGGCGCCGCGGTGAGCGTCCCCACCAGGGTGTCCAGGGCGGTGCCGGGAGCCACCTCGCGCGGCTCGCCGTTGACGGAGATGTTCATGCGGGCTGCTCCGAGAGTTCCGGGAGTGCGGGGGCGGCGCCGAAGCGCCGGGGGGTGAAGGGGCGGGCCTCGGCCGGCAGCTCCCCGGTGGTCAGGACGTCCGCCATGACGTCGCCGGTGACCGGGGTGAGCAGGACACCGTTGCGGTGGTGGCCGGTGGCCAGCAGCAGGCCGTCCAGGGCGGTCGGGCCGAGCAGCGGGGCGTTGTCCGGGGAGCCGGGGCGCAGACCCGCCCGGGTCTCCGCCAGGGGCAGCTCGGTGATGCCGGGTACCAGCTCGTGGGCGTCGCGCAGCAGCTCGTACACGCCGCCCGCGGTGACCGTCGTGTCCCAGCCCAGTTCCTCACTGGTGGCGCCGACGACCAGCTCGCCGCTCTCCCGGGGCACCAGGTAGACGTGGTTGCCGCGCACCACGGCGCGCACCGTCCGGTTCAGCAGCGGCCCGTGCGTCCGCGGCATCGTCAGCCGCAGCACCTGCCCCTTCACCGGCCGCACCGGCGGCAGCACGTCGTCCGGTACGCCCGTGAGCCGCCCGCTCATGCTGCCCCCGGCCAGCACCACCCGCCCGGCCTCCAGCGCGGTGCCGTCCGCCGTGACGACGCCCGTGGCGCGTGCGCCGCCGCGTCCGACGGTGAGCCGGTCGGCCCACACCCGGTGGAAGACGACGCCCGCGCGTTCGCAGGCGGCCACGAGCGCGCCGGCGAGGCGCCGGGGGTCGATCTGATGGTCGCCGTCCACCCGGAGCCCGCCGCGCACACCGGGCGCGAGCATCGGCTCCAGACGCCGGCACTCGCGCCCCGGCAGCCACTCGGACTCCAGGCCCGAGCGCTGCTGGAGCGCGTGCAGTTCCCGCAGGTGGGCGCGGTCGTCGGCGTCCAGGGCGACGGCGAGGGTGCCGCACCTGCGGTAACCGAGGTCGTGGCCGGTGAGGTCGGCCAGCTCCGCCGCGAAGTCCGGGTACCGGCGGGCGGAGGCGAGGTTCAGGGCGAGCAGCGTCTGCTCGCCGTAGTGCAGTTCCGTGACGGCGGCCAGCATCCCGGCCGCCACCTGGGCGGCCCCACCGCCCGGTTCCGGGTCCACGAGCGCCGTGACGAGCCCGCGCTGCGCGGCCCGCCAGGCCGTGACCAGGCCGATGATCCCGCCCCCGACGACGAGGACGTCGGGGGTGCGTGACGACGTGTGTGGCGGAGACGTGTGTGGCGGAGACGACATGGGCGTCCAGCCCCTCCCTTCGCCGGCATGACCCGGATCAGGTTCGTACGGTCGGAGGCCGCCA
The DNA here is from genome assembly GCF_049975785.1 of Streptomyces sp. WG7. Classification (NCBI taxonomy): domain Bacteria; kingdom Bacillati; phylum Actinomycetota; class Actinomycetes; order Kitasatosporales; family Streptomycetaceae; genus Streptomyces; species Streptomyces sp. WG7. The sequence goes on along the minus strand of NZ_JBNGGE010000007.1, from coordinate 202,958 downwards.
GCCTCCCTCTCAGCCCGGTGCGTCCGGGCTCCCGCGAGTGCTTTACGTTGGCCACCCTAGCCCGCAGCGCACCGCACTCGTAAGGGAGCCTCCTCCCATGGCACGTTCACTCGACGGTCTCGTCCTCGCCCCCGTCGCCGACCAGGCGCCCGGCCAGGTGGGCACGCGTACCCGCTTCACGTATCACGAGGAGGACGGCGCCGTATGGGCCGAGTACGCGGGCGGCGACGTCGTCCGCGGCCGCCTGGTGGGAAGCAGGGAGGGCGACCGTCTCGACTTCCGTTACGTGCAGCTCAAGACCGACGGCAGCACGTCGTCGGGCCACTGCGTGTCGACCGTCGTCGAGCTGCCGGACGGGCGGGTGCGCCTGGAGGAGACCTGGGAGTGGGAGTCGCAGCGGGGCAGCGGGACGAGCGTTGTGGAGCAGGTCACCGCGCACGGGCACTGACCGGCGAGCCGCCGGGTGTCTAAGGTGATCAGGTGAGCGAGCAGACGCAGGAGCAGACCCGGGAACGGGGAGCGGACGCGGAGCGCCGCGTGGTCGTCGTGGGCGCGGGCATGGCGGGGGTGCAGACCGCCGTCGCCCTGCGGGAGCAGGGCTTCACCGGCGCCGTGACGCTGATCGGCGCGGAGCCGCACCAGCCGTACGACCGCCCCCCGTTGTCCAAGGCCGTCCTGCTCGGCACGGCCGAGGGCTCCGCCTTCGACGTCGACTTCGAGGCGCTCGGCATCACCCTGCGGCTCGGCTGCGAGGCCCTGGGCGTCCGCCCCGGAGCGCACGTCCTCGACACCTCCGCGGGGCCCGTGCCGTACGACGTCCTCGTCCTCGCGACCGGCGCCGAACCGATCCGGCTCCCCGGCGCGGAGGGCGTGCCCGGCGTGCACCTGCTGCGCACCCTGGACGACGCCGAACGGCTGCGCCCGGTGCTCGCCCGGCAGCACGACATCGTGGTCGTCGGCGCGGGCTGGATCGGCGCCGAGTTCGCCACCGCCGCGCGTGAGGCGGGCTGCGCGGTGACCGTCGTGGAGGCCGCCGACCGGCCCCTCGCCGGTGTGCTGCCCGACGAGGTCGCCGCGAGGATGGCGGACTGGTACGCCGGTGCGGGCGCCGTACTGCGCACGCACGCGCGCGTGGAGCGCGTCGAGCCCGGTGCCCCCGGGGAGCCCGGCCAGGTGGTCCTCGACGACGGCTCACGGCTGCCCGCGGGCGCGGTCGTCGTCGGCATCGGCGCCCGGCCCGCCACCACGTGGCTCGCCGGCTCCGGGATCGGCCTCGGCGCGCACGGGGAGGTTCTGGCCGACGACCGTCTGCGCACTTCGGCGCCGGACGTCTACGCGGTCGGCGACTGCGCCTCCTTCCCCTCCCGCCGCTACGGCGAGCGGCTGCTCGTGCACCACTGGGACAACGCCCTCCAGGGCCCGCGCACGGTCGCCGCCAACATCGTCGGCGCCGCCACCGACGAGCCCCCGGCGGCCTACGACCCGGTGCCGTACTTCTGGTCCGAGCAGTTCGGCCGCTTCGTCCAGTACGCCGGTCACCACACGGCCGCCGACCGCACCCTGTGGCGCGGGGACCCCTCGGGGCCCGCCTGGACGGTCTGCTGGCTGCGCGAGGACCGCCTGGTCGCCCTGCTGGCGGTGGGCCGCCCCCGGGACCTCGCCCAGGGCAAACGCCTGATCCAGGCGGGCACGACGATGGACCCGCGGCTGCTGGCCGATCCGGCGAGGCCGCTCAAGGCGGCGACGGCGTAGGCCGCCCGTCCGGGTTCTCCCGCCGTCCGCGCTCCCGGTCCGGTTCGCCGGCCCGGTTCGCCGGTCCGAGGCGTCGGTCCGGGGCGTCGGCCCGGTTCGCCGGCCGGGGTCGGACGGGTCCGGTTTCCGACTGTCAGTGCCAGATGGCAGGCTGGAGCTGTGACCGAGATTGACGCAAAGATCGATGCTCTCGTGCCTGCCTGGCTCACCGTCCCCGACATCGCCGAGATGCTCGGTGTCGAGGTGACCCGCGTACGCCAGCTGATCAAGGAAGGCCAGCTCATCGCCGTACGCCGCGGTGAGAACCGCGCGCTGCACATCCCCGCGGCCTTCATCGACGAGGACAAGGTCGTCAAGGGCCTGGTCGGGACCCTGACGCTGCTGCGGGACGACGGTTTCACGGCCGAGGAGATGCTGGAGTGGCTCTTCACGCCCGACGAGACCCTGCCCGGCACCCCCGCGCAGGCGCTGAGCGAGAACCGCGGCACGGAGGTGAAGCGCCGCGCCCAGGCGCTCGCCGTCTGACCTGACACCCGCTGCCCGGCGTGCCGGCACGCGGCCCGCACGCCGGGGCCGTGGCCCGGCACGCCCCGTGCCCCACGGGCCGCGTGCCGCCCGCAGTACCGTTCGACGCACGGGCCGTGTGCTGCCCGAGTATCCGTTCAACGCACGGGCCGTGTGCTGCCGTGCATCCGTTCGCGCCCGGGCCGCGTGCTGCCCGAGCACCTGTTCTCCGCACGGGCCGCGTCGCCACCGCGGCCCGTGTGCCAGAGCCGTGCGGCCCACGTGGCCCACGCCACCGACCTGCCGACCTGGGGGAACCCGCATGCCCGACACCGACGCCACCGCCCGCGCCCGGCTCGCCGACGCCAGGCTCTACCTGTGCACGGACGCCCGCCGCGACCAGGGCGACCTGCCCGAGTTCCTGGACGCGGTGCTGGCCGGCGGCGTCGACATCGTGCAGCTGCGCGACAAGGGCATGGAGGCCGGGGAGGAGCTGGAACACCTCGAGGTCTTCGCCGACGCCTGCGCCCGCCACGGCAAGCTCCTCGCGGTGAACGACCGGGCGGACGTCGCCCACGCGGCCCGCGCCGACGTGCTGCACCTCGGGCAGGGCGACCTTCCGGTGCCCGCCGCCCGGGCGATCCTCGGCGACGACGTCCTCGTCGGCCGTTCCACGCACGCCGAGTCCGAGGCCGCCGCTGCCGCCGTCCAGGACGGCGTGGACTACTTCTGCACCGGCCCGTGCTGGCCGACCCCCACCAAGCCCGGCCGCCACGCACCCGGACTCGGCCTGGTCCGTCACACGGCGTCCCTCGGCACCGAGCGCCCCTGGTTCGCCATCGGCGGCATCGACCTCGGCAACCTCGACGAGGTGCTGGAGGCCGGCGCCCGGCGCGTCGTCGTCGTCCGCGCGATCACCGCGGCGGACGATCCGGGCGCGGCGGCCGCCGAGTTCGCGAAGCGACTGCGGCAGGCGTAGGGCTCGCGTCGGCGTGGCCGGCGGCCGGCGGTCGGTGGGTCGGCGTGGCCGGGGGAGCCGGAGGCATGTGTCCGGCGAGTATGTCCAAGGGGTGGACAACAAATCGACAATACGGACAAATGCCCTGCATCCGGTTGGGTGACCGCCGCCCCCTGGCTAACCTGCCCGTATGGCCCTCGGAACCGCATCCACCAGGACTGATCGCGCACGCACCGTGCGCGACATGCTCGCGTCCGGCAAGACGACGTACTCGTTCGAGTTCTCCGCGCCGAAGACGGCCAAGGGCGAGAAGAACCTGTGGAGCGCGCTGAGGCGGGTGGAGGCGGTCGCGCCGGACTTCGTCTCCGTGACCTACGGCGCCGGCGGATCCACGCGCGCGGGGACGGTCAAGGAGACCCAGCAGATCGTCGCCGACACCACGCTGACCCCCGTGGCCCACCTCACCGCCGTCGACCACTCCGTCGCCGAACTGCGCAACATCATCGGCCAGTACGCCGACGCCGGGATCCGCAACATGCTGGCCGTGCGCGGCGATCCGCCCGGCGACCCCACGGCCGACTGGGTCCCGCACCCGCAGGGCCTGACCTACGCGGCCGAACTGGTCCGGCTCATCAAGGAGTCGGGCGACTTCTGCGTCGGTGTCGCGGCGTTCCCCGAGATGCACCCGCGCTCCGCCGACTGGGACACGGACGTGAGGCACTTCGTCGACAAGTGCCGGGCGGGCGCCGACTACGCGATCACGCAGATGTTCTTCCAGCCCGAGTCCTACCTGCGCCTGCGCGACCGGGTCGCCGCGGCCGGCTGCGAGACCCCGGTCATTCCCGAGGTCATGCCGGTGACCAGTGTGAAGATGCTGGAGAGGTTGCCAAAGCTCAGCAACGCCTCGTTCCCGGCCGAGCTGAAAGAGCGGATCCTCACAGCCAAGGACGATCCGACCGCTGTACGCTCCATTGGCATCGAGTTCGCCACGGAGTTCTGCGCGCGGCTACTGGCCGAGGGTGTGCCCGGACTGCACTTCATCACGCTGAACAACTCCACGGCGACCCTGGAAATCTACGAGAACCTGGGCCTGCACCACCCACCGCGGGCCTAGACCGGTCGCACATACTTACGACACACTGCGTAGCGGCCACTGGGAGAGGGGCGTACATGGGCTGGACGGTCCTCTACATCGCGTTCGGCGGCGTCGCGCTGTGGCTGCTCGGTGAGGTGCTGCTGCAGTACAAGGCGCGGCTGCGCTGGCGGCTGCTCGCGTTCGGCGGCTTCCTCGGTGTCGTGATCGGTGTCCTGATCCCGTCCGTCATCGTCATCGGGCTGGGCGCGGCCGCCTTCGCGGTCGGCCAGACCTACGTCACGCTGTCGTTCCGCCGCGGCTTCGAGGCCGGCTGGGCGGTCAACGCCCCGACGGGCCTCACCGGCAGGCGCAGCCGCCCCCAACGGGGCAGCCAGGAACCGACGTTGGAGGTCTCCGGCCTCGAAGCGGCCGAGGGCGGCCCGGACGACCACGACGGTCACGACGGCTACGACGGCCGTACGCGGGACCACGCGCCCGGTCAGGACGGCCTCTCGTACGGCCCCGACGACTACGACCGCGACGACGTCTTCACCCCGGCCCGCCCCGCCGACCCCGCGGCCGCGGAGACCACCGCCGTCTACGAGCCGCAGCCCATGCCGGACGACACCGGCTCCTACGGTGTGTACGCCGACGCCGGCTACGGCCACGACCAGCAGGCCCAGGCCCAGGCCGCGGCCGCGCAGGGCACCGACCAGTCCTACGCCTACGACTACTCGGGTTACGGACAGCAGCAGGGGTACGGCTACGACACCGGCGGCCAGCAGCAGTACGCCGCCTACTCCGACCCGTACATCGGCACCCACACCTACGGCGGGACGTCGTACGACACCGGCTCCTACGACCCGGCCGCCGGGCAGCAGTACGGCCGGCAGGACTACGGGCAGGACCAGTACGCCACCGGCACGCCCGGCGGTTACGGCGGCGAGACACCGGCCGGCGGGGTGTGGGTGCCGCAGCAGCGCAGCACCGACGAACCCCACGGCGGCGAACTCCCGCAGGAGCAGACGTATCCGTACCAGGGCAACGGCCAGACACAGGGTCAGAGCCAGGGCCAGGGCCAGGGCTACGACGAGCAGTACCGCTTCTGACGGCGCGTCCGGGGACAGGCCACCGGTCCCCGACCGCTCACCGGCGCCCTGCCGCTCACCGGCCCCCTGCCGGTCACTGAGAACCCCGGAACTCCGGTCCCTCCACGACGAGTCCGGCGACCAGCGCGCCCGACATGCCCGCGTGCGGCAGACCCCCGCCCGGGTGCGACCAGCCGCCGACCGTGAACAGCCCGCCGGTGCGCGTGCCGTTCGCCGCGTGCAGCAGGCGCCCGCCGGCCCCCGCCAGGGCCGGCACCGGAACCGCGCCGTCCGCCACACCGGTCCCCGCGGCGACATCGGCCGGGGTGCGTACCTCGTGCCACAGAAGACGGTCGCGCAGATCCGGTATCGCACGCTCGGCGACGCCGACCAGGTACTCGGCGTGGCGGGCGGACGCATCTGCCGCGGTCCAGTCCGGCCCGGCGCCCAGGGCGGGCACCACGGCGGTGAGTGTGACCGCCTCGTGGTCCGCGTCCGGGACCAGTCCCGGGTCGTCGGGGCGCAGAACCGTGACGGTCGGCCGCGCGGCCATACCGGGCGTGGCGCCGAACAGGCTGTCCAGCTCGGTCTCCCGGTCCTCCGCGTGCACCACCGTCCGGTGCGCCGTGCCCTCGGGACGGCCGCCCCGCAGCGTCAGCAGCACCGTCAGCCGGCTCGCCCCGCCCCGCTGCGGCGGCACCTCGCCGTCGCCCCGTACCGCCGGGCCCCCGCAGAGGCGGTCCAGCACACCGGGCGCCACACCGGCCACCACGAACTCCGCCTCCGCGACGCCGCCTCCGGCCAGCTCCACGCCCGCCACCCGGCCGTCCTTCTCGGCGATTCCCGCGACCTCGGCACCGAAGTGGAACTCGACCCGGCGGGCCAGGCACCGCTCGTACACCGCCCGCGCCAGCTCCCGCAGACCGCCGCCACGCACGTACCACATACCGAACGCGTACTCCATGTACGGCAGCACCGCGGTGTTCGCCGGAGCGGTCCGGGGGTCCAGGCCGTACCCGAGCGCGTGGCTCTCCAGGAGGGCGGCGAGCCGGGCGTCCCGCAGCTCCCAGGCACCGACCTCGGCGAGCGTGCCGGCCCGGCGGGTGCGCAGCAGCCGCTTGTGCGGCACCGCCGGATAGGGCTCGCGCTCGGCCAGCACCTCCCAGTTCGGCCACAGCGGCTCCTCGAGGAGCGGGCGGCGCGTCCGGTCCCAGGTCTCACGGGCCCGCACCAGGAAGTCGCCCCAGCGCTGCCCGGCGGCCGGGCCGAGCGCCCGGTCCAGGGAGGCTACGACCCCCGCCCGCGAGGCGTTCGGCAGTGACACCTCCGTACCGTCCGCGAAGACGTGCCGGGACGACGGGTCGACCTGCACCAGCTCGACACACGCCTCCAGCGGCTCCTTGCCGGTCTTGACGAACAGGTCGCGCCAGACCGCGGGCAGCGGGAGCAGACCGGGTCCGGTGTCGAAGGAGAAGCCGTCCCGCTCGAAGCGGCCCAGGGCGCCGCCGTACGTCCGAGTCCGCTCGTACACCGCCACCCGGTGGCCCGCGACGGCCAGCCGGGCGGCGGCCGCCATCGCGCCCATCCCGGCGCCGATCACCGCAATCCGTGCCATGCCAGGGACTTTATCCGCCGCCACCGACAGTCCGGGTCCAGGGGCCGGGCCGTGCACCTGCGGGAACGGCCGACGGCGGGCCGCGGCTGAGTACCGGGACGGGCGCGCGCGTGACCGGCCGGTGACGCGCCGCCCTGAGCCGGGGCGCGCACGACTGAGTATCCGTACCTAGCCCGGTAGATGAGTACGCACGCGGATGGGGTGCGACCTGCGGGAACGAGAGAGTGGAGACACGGAGAGGGGCACGGCTCCAAACCGGCGACACGGGGCGCCGGATCGGAGCCGGGCCCGCGATCCGCTCCTTCCGCCGGCCGCGGTCGGCGGGAGCGAGGCACGGGGGAGCCCGGGGGACCGACCGAGAACGGGGGTTCCAACGGGGGGACGTACGGGGGAGCAGGAGAAGGCGCCGGTCCGACGGTGGCCCGCGGGGGACGCGGCCACCACGGGCCGGCGCTCTTCGTGCGCGGCCGGCGGCCCGTGCGCGATCGCTTCAGGGGCGGCCGCTCACACGCCCCTGGAGCAGGCGGGACAGGGCCGCGTGCACGTCGTCGAGGGAGCGCTCCGCCTGGAACGACTTCCAGTCCAGCGCCGCCACCAGGACCATGCCGACCAGGGCCGCGGCGGTCAGCGGTACGTCGATCTCCTCGCTGAACTCACCGCTTGCCACCCCCTCGCGCAGTACGCCCTCCACCACCGCCACGGCCTCCTGCCGGACCACCAGCAGCGTGGACTGCCAGGCCCGGTTGGTACGCCACAGCTCGGCCACGTACAGCTGGGTGAAGGCCGGGTAGCGGTCGATGAAGACCAGCCCCGCGCGGATCATCTCGTCCAGGGCGTCGACCCGGCCGCGGCCCTCCCGCGCCGTCCGCTCCGCCGCCTCCCGCAGCGATGCGGTGAGGAGCCCTACACCATGGCGCAGCAACTCCTCGAAGAGGACGGACTTGCTGGCGAAGTTGTAGTAGACCGTGCCCTTCGCGACCCCGGCGCGTTCGGCGATCTCGTCCACGGTGGTGGCGGAGAAGCCCTGCTCGGCGATGAGGGTGACGGCCGCCTCGTAGAGCTTCTGCCGGGTGGCCTCGCGACGGCTGCTGCCCTGCGAGACGGCGCTGCTGCTTTCCATGGTCCTGATTGTCACAGCCCCCTCCCCGCGGACGTCACCGCAGGGCCCGCGGGGGTCGAGGGCTCGAGTTCCGGGGACGGCCGGGGCGGGCACCGCGGGCCGCACCCCGGCCCGCACCTCGGCCGGGACCGGCGTGCCGGGCTCCGCGTCGGCCTGGTCGGCACGCATCGCGAACCGAACCTTTGATCGAGGTGAAAGCCCAGGTCGGGACGGATTGTCAGTGGCATACCTCACGATGCACATACGGCACCTCTTGCCAGGGCGTGCCGTCACGGAGACGACAGGAGGATCGTCATGGCCCACTCGTCCGCAGCCGCCGCCCGGTGGCGCCGCGCAGCCGGCCCTGCACCCTCACTGACCGGCCCGGCGAGCGACGTGCACCCCGTGCTCCGCCGGACAAGCGCCCCGCCCGCCGCCCTCGACCTGCTCGCCCAGGCCCGGTCCGGACTGGAAGAGGCCGCCGTCCTCGAAACACCGAACGAGCGGTACGCGACGGCCCATCTCGCCGCCCTGCGCGCAGCGGCCGCGGTGCTCGCCGCACGAGGCCGCCCCGAGACCACCCCGCGGGCCCGGGCCCGCATCCGCAGCGCCTGGGAGGTGCTCCCCGAGATCGCGCCCGAGCTCTCCGACTGGAGCGCGCTGTTCGCCTCGGGCGCCCCGCGCCGGGCGCGGGCCGAGGCGGGCATCCGGGGCGCGGCCAATCGGCGGGACGCCGACGACCTGATACGCGACGTGGCGGTGTTCCTGCGCCTCGTGGAGCGGATGCTGGCCCTCCAGCCGGTCCTGCCCCAGCCCCGGCCCGACTCGGGCCAGCCGGCCACGGACCGCCTGGACACCGCTGGGCCGGGTTCCGTCGGGTCGGGCTTCGACGGACCGGGTTCCGTCGGGTCGGGCTTCGACGGACCGGGTTCCGCCGGGTCGGGCCCTGCCCGTCCGAGGGACGCCCGTCCCGACTCCGGATACCCGGACGCCGACCGATCCGGTTCCGGGCGGGGCCGCTTCGACCGCTCGGGTGCGGGCCGTCCCGGTTTCGACCGCCCCGGTTTCGACCATCACGGCCGTGACCGCCCCGGCCGTGACCGCCCCGGCCGTGACCGGCCGGGCGGTGACCCGCCGGGGGACGGCCGGACCGGTCAGCACCTGCCGGACGCGGGATGAGCACCTCGGGCAGCGGGAGCACAGGGCACCTCCGGGGCCGGTGGTGCGCGATGGCCGGTCGCCTCACCGGAGGCAATAGGGTGGGAGGCGCCTGAAGCCTGCCCCTTCCCGCACCCGGGCCGGGGCGGCAGCCCGTTCGCTCCGCCCCTGCCCGAGGCGGTGCCGCGCCGAGGAGTCAACTGCCGTGTCGGAGCCGATGCGCCCGCCCGTCTCCCCCCACAGCCCGCAAACGGCGTCGCCGCGCTCCGACCCGTCTCGTTCCCGCGCCGCCCTGCGTACCGCTGTGGTCTGGGACGTCCTCCAGGACGCCCTCGACCGTCGGGTCAAGGCCACGGGCCGCCAGGCGCTGGACGTCCTGGACACCGGCGGCGGCAGCGGCAACTTCGCGGTGCCCGTGGCCCGCCTCGGCCACCGCGTCACCGTCGTCGACCCGAGCCCCAACGCACTGTTCGCCCTGGAACGCCGCGCCGCCGAGGCCGACGTCGCCGACCGCGTCCGGGGCGTCCAGGGAGACGCCCACGGCCTCTTCGACGTGGTCGAGCGCGGCGGCTACGACGTCGTGCTGTGCCACGGCGTCCTGGAGTACGTGGACGACCCCGCGGAGGGCATCCGCAACGTGGTGGCCGCCCTGCGCGCCGAGGGCGTCCTCAGCCTGCTCGCCGCGGGCCTCGGCGGGGCCGTGCTGGCGCGTGCCCTCGCCGGCCACTTCACGGAGGCCCGGCAGGCGCTCGGTGACCCGGACGGCCGCTGGGGCACGGGTGACCCCGTGCCGCGCCGGTTCACCGCCGAGCAGCTCACCGGACTGGTCGAGGCCGCGGGGCTCCGGATCGGCGCCGTCCACGGCGTGCGGGTCTTCGCCGACCTCGTCCCGGGAGTGCTGGTGGACACGGAGCCCGGTGCCATGGAGGCGCTGCTGAAGCTGGAGGCCGCGGCGGCCGAACTCGCCGCGTTCCACTCCGTGGCCACACAGCTTCACGTGCTCGGTGAGACGCGAGGGGCCCAGGAGACCTGAGCCGCCCGGTGGGGTATGGCGCTGATCAGGGGCGCGACTGCAGATGGAGTACGCCACAGGCCCCCCGAACGGGGGCCAGTCGCCGTATGATCGAGGGAGACCGCCCGGCATGACGGGTCGGCCGCTGGGGAATGGGAACTTCAGCAGCCGGCACGGCCATGACGGAAACCGGTTGGCCAATTGGCGTAGAGGGGCGGGTTTCACGGGGGCGATTCCCTGCCTATCCTGAAGGGACCCCCCCGGGTCGCCCCGGCGACTGCACGATGAGGAGGACTCCGTGCCGCTCTCGGAGCACGAGCAGCGCATGCTCGAGCAGATGGAGCGAGCGCTGTACGCCGAAGATCCCAAGTTCGCGACAGCGCTCGAGGGAAGCGGGCTGCGTACGTACACCCGGCGACGGGTCTACCAGGCGGTCGCGGGCTTCCTCGTAGGTATTGCGCTCCTCATGGCCGGTATGGTCGCCCAGCAGGTCTGGCTCAGCGTGGTGGGCTTCCTCGTCATGCTGGGCTGCGCGGTCCTCGCCGTGACCGGCTGGCGCAAGGCACCGAAGCCGGGCGAGCAGCCCGCCGCCGGTGCGGGACCACAGGCGCGCCGCCAGGGGCGGCAGAAACGCTCCATGATGGACCGCATCGACGAGCGCTGGCAGCGCCGCCGGGATGAGCAGCAGGGCGGCCAGTAGCTTCCGGGGCCGCTCATCAGGACATCCGCGTGAGGGGGTGACCACCGTCCGGGTGGTCACCCCCTCACGCGTGCCCATGCGTGCCCGGAGTCCGGAGATCCGGGCTGGAGCCAGTGGTCACCGGGGTGGGGCAGGCACGGTGGGTACCGGACCGGAGGACGCCCGGCGCTCCCGCGCGGCCCCGGCCCGCCTGACCTGCTGTCCTGTGCGCCCCGGCCCGCCCGACTCGCCCTCCGCGCCCCGGCCCCGCGCCTCTGCCCTCCGCACCCGCGACGCCGCGCGCGCCCTGTCTCTTCGTGTCCGGGCCCCGTACGGCCGCTGTGTCTCAAGCCCGGGTCACGAGTGGCTGTGGCTCTGAATCCGGTGCCGAGCGGCTGCTCGGTGTCCGGGGCCCGGGCGGCTGTGGCTCCGGGCCCCGGCCCGGCGCCCTGTCCTCCGGGCCCCGCCCCGCGTGGCCCGTGTCCCCGCAGGACGGGCCCGCGTGGCCGTGCCCCCGCAGGACGGGCCCGCGTGGCCGTGTCCCGCTGGGCCCCGCTCAGCCCTGCTGCCCCGATGCCTTCCGGAACGTCGGCCGGGCCGCCGCGGCACGGTGTTTCAGCTCCGCCCACCTGGCCGACACCGCCCAGGACACCCGCACGGTCGAACGCGGGGCGAACCGTGCACGCAGCCGCGTGCCCCGGCCGGCCGTGGCACGCAGACCGGCGCTCGCCCGGTGGACGTCCTCCGTGAGGCCCGCCGCCGGGCGGGGCCGGGGCGCGTACAGAACCTGTTCCACCGCATCCGCCACCCGGTGTACCGCCGCCGCGGCCGTCGGATCGAGCTGCCCGAGCCGGACGATCCGGGCCGCCGCCTTGCGCGGGGTCTGCGACTCCTCCGGCAGGATTCCGAAGTCCCATGCCGTGTCGGTCAGCTCCTGCCAGACAGCGAGGGTGTGCGGCCCCGCGTCCGCCTCGGTGCGGCCGTGCGCCCCCAGCCGTACCGACCGGGTGCGCAGCCGCCACAGCATCGGTGCGAGCGGGACCAGCAGCACCGCGAGCCCTCCCAGGACCCAGGCCGGCACCACGTACCACTTCGGTCCGCTCCCGCCCGCGACCGGTGCGGCCGCCGCGGACTCGCTGGCGCAGGCGTCCAGCTTCTTGTCCTGGGCCGTGCAGCTCTCGCTCGCCGAGGGCGCCGCCGAGGGCTCCGTCTCCGGGTTCCGGGACGGCAGCTCGGGGTCGGGCACCGAGCTGCCGGGCGTCTCCGTCAGCGTGTACGACGGGGTCGACCCACGCGTCGGCGTCGGCTCGAAGCGGGTCCAGCCCACGCCCTCGAAGTACACCTCGGGCCAGGCGTGGGCGTCCCGCAGCCCCACCGACACCGTGCCGTCCGCCTGGGGGGAACCCGGCGCGAAGCCGACCGCGACCCTGGCCGGGATGTCCAGGGAACGGGCCATCGCCGCCATGGCGAAGGAGAAGTGCACGCAGAAGCCCTGCTTGTCCGCGAGGAAACGGGCGATCGCCTGCGAGCCGCTGCCGACCTTGACCTTGGTGTCGTACTCGAAACCGCCGTTGACCGCGAAGTACTCCTGGAGCTTGACCGCCTGCTCGTAGGGGTTCGCCGCGCCGGCGGTGACCTGGCGGGCGGTTCGGGAGACCACGTCGGGCAGCGAGTCCGGCAGCTCGGTGTACTCCCGCCTCAGCGCCGAGGGCGGCTGCGGGGCGGCGGCGAGCTGGTCCGCCGTCGGCTGCACGTTCAGGCTCCGTACCTCGTACGCCACACCGCGGGTGTTCTGGCCGTGGTCGCCGACCAGGGTCATGCCGACCGGTTCGTAGCGCCAGTTGCCCGCCACCCGTACGCCGCTCGGCGGGTACGGCATGGGCAGCCAGTCCTGGGCGTACCAGTCCGCGGCCCTGATGGCGGTCCGGGTCTCCGTGCGCTCGATGCCGGGACCGAGGCCGACCGGCGTGGGGAACGTGCCGTCCGGCACGGCGGTGATGTCCCGCTTGGACGGCTTCCAGGTGGTGCCGTCGAAGTCGTCCAGCGACACGATGCGCAGGTACAGGTTCGACAGGTCGTTCGCGTCGGTCTCGACGGAGAGGACCTGCCGGTTCTCGTCGACGTTGAGACTGTCGCGCAGGGAGACCAGCGGGTTCACCGCGGAGATCGTGCCGCCACCCCCGGTCCCGGAACCGGCGCCTGTCCTGGCGCTGTCCAGCAGCCCGCCGTCCATCGCGGGCAGGGCCAGCGGTACCACCAGGGCGACGCCCAGTGCGAACGCGCCGATGCGCCGCCCGGTACGGACCGGGGCGACCGCGCCGCTCTGCTCCCCGCCCGGGGTGCGTGGCGTGCCGCCGAAGACCCGGCCCCACTGCGAGAGCCGGTCACGTCCCTCGGCCAGGAGCAGCATCAGGTAGCCGGCCGCCGCGACGAGGAACCACAGCCAGTCGGTGCCGCCCTCGGACAGCCCCGCGGCCACCGAGTACAGCGCGAGCAGCGGCAGTCCGGCGGGGGCGGCGCTGCGGAAGGTCACCGCGAGGGTGTCCACCAGCAGCCCGATCACCAGGACACCGCCGACCAGCATCAGCCGGATGCCGTCGGACTCCAGCGGCGCCGGGATCGCGTACCGGGCGATGTCGTCGCCGCCCTGTTGCAGCAGGTCGGCGAAGCGCTGAACGGCCTGTGGGCCGGGGATCAGCCCGGCGAGCGCCTGCTGCCGGGCGAAGACCAGGGTCAGGAGCACCAGCGTGACCAGGGCCTGCGCGGCGATGGTCAGCGGCCGGGCCAGCGGGACCCGGCGGGCCGCCGCGCCCACCCCGGACTGGACCGCCAGCAGGAGCGCGGCCTGCAGGATCCAGGTGGCCGGGTCGACCAGGGGCAGCAGCGCGCACGCCGCCATCAGCGTGGCCGCCCACGCACACAGAGCCAGCCGCGCCCGCCCACTCATCGCGTGCCCTCCCGGCCGGTGGCCGTCGTGGAACCGGCGTGCCCGCGGCCCGCCGGTCGCTCGTGTCGTTCGGGTGCGGCCGCCGAGGCGCTCGGCGCCGGTCGTGCCGGTGCGTTCATCGCGTGCCCTCCCCGCCGCCCGCCGTCGCGAGGCCGGCGCGTTCATGGTCCGCCAGGCGCCAGAGCTCCTCCAGGGGGGCGCCCCGCGGCACGTTCACAGCCGTCCAGCCCGCATCGCGCAGCATCCGGAGCCGCTCCGCGCCCCTGTCCGACGGACCGGTCGCGTCGGCCGGCTCCCGCGCCCAGGCCGCGGAGTCCAGGACGAAGGCGACGGCGCCGCCGCTGCGCTGCCGCATCTTGGCGGCCACCGCGGCCTGCTCCTCGTCCAGGTCGCCGAAGAACGCCACCAGCAGCCCCTCGTTCCCGCCGCGCAGCACGTCGTACGCCCGGGACAGGCCCGTGCCCTCGGAGTGGTCGATCACCGCGAGGGTGTCCATCATCAGCCCGGCCGCGTCGGCCGCGCCCTGGCTCGCACCCGCGAAGCCGTCGGCGCCCTCGCCGGGCACCGAGTTCCCGGTGTCGGTGAGCAGCCGGACCGAGAAGCCCCGCTCCAGCATGTGCACCAGCACGGACGCCGCGCCCGACACCGCCCACTCGAAGGCCGAGTCGGGGCCCGCGCCCTCGAAGGCCCCGCCCCGGGTGTCCAGCAGCACCGTGCAGCGGGCGCGCTGCGGCTGCTCCTCGCGGCGCACCATCAGCTCGCCGTACCGCGCGGTGGAGCGCCAGTGCACGCGGCGCAGGTCGTCCCCGTAGCGGTACCCGCGCGGGATCACGTCGTCGTCGCCCGCCAGCGCCAGCGAGCGCTGCAGGCCCTCCCCGTACCCCTTCGCCTCCCCGCTCAGCCGCACCGGCGGCAACGCCTCCACGCGCGGGATCACGGTCAGGGTGTCGTACGTCGAGAAGGACCGGGTCAGCTCGCACAGCCCGAAAGGGTCGGTCAGGCGCAGTTGGAGCGGGCCCAGCGGATAGCGGCCGCGCAGGTCGGAGCGGACCCGGTAGGACACCTCGCGACGACCGCCCGGCTCCACCCGGTCGAGCACGAAGCGGGGGCGCGGTCCGAGCACGTAGGGCACCCGGTCCTGGAGCATCAGCAGGCCCGTGGGCAGCCGCGAGACGTTGTCGATCCGCAGATGCACCCGGGCCTCGCTGCCCGCGGGCACCCGCCCGGGGGAGAGCCGGCGGCTGCCCGCGACCCGGTACCGGGTGCGGTAGAGCACGGTCGCGCACAGCAGCGGCAGCACACCCAGCAGCAGTCCGACGCGCAGCAGGTCGCTCTGGCCGAGGACGTAGGCACAGATCGCGGCGGCGATACCGGCGGCCAGGAAGGAGCGCCCGCGGGTGGTCAGACCGGCCAGGGCGGTGCGGATGCCGCCGCCCTCGCCCCGGTCGTCCTGGGACCGGCCCGCCCCCCCGGTGTCCATCACAGCCTCCGCGGCGGTTGCCGGTCGTACGCCGACGAGCCGTGGCCCACGCCGAAGCCCGCCGGCTGCTGCGCCGCCGCGGGCACCGGGGTGCGCTGCAGGATCTCCTGGACGACCTGCTCGGCGGTGCGGCGGTTGAGCTGGGCCTGGGCGGTGGGCAGCAGGCGGTGGGCCAGGACGGCGACCGCGAGGGCCTGCACGTCGTCCGGCAGCGCGTACTCCCGGCCGCTCAGGGCGGCGGACGCCTTCGCCGCGCGCAGCAGATGCAGCGTGGCGCGCGGCGAGGCGCCGAGTCTGAGGTCCGGGTGGGTACGCGTGGCGGCGACCAGGTCGACGGCGTACCGCCGCACCGGGTCGGCGACGTGGACGCCCCGGACCGCCTCGATCAGCTTCAGGATGTCGTGCGCGTGCGCCACCGGCTGCAGGTCGTCCAGCGGGTTCACCCCGCCGTGCACGTCGAGCATCTGCAGCTCGGCGTCCGGGCTGGGATAGCCGATGGAGACCCGCGCCATGAAGCGGTCGCGCTGCGCCTCCGGCAGCGGGTAGGTGCCCTCCATCTCGACCGGGTTCTGCGTCGCCACCACCATGAAGGGGCTGGGCAGCTCGTAGGTCTGGCCGTCGATGGTGACCTGGCGCTCCTCCATCGACTCCAGCAGCGCCGACTGCGTCTTCGGCGAGGCGCGGTTGATCTCGTCGCCGATCACCACCTGCGCGAAGATCGCGCCCGGTTTGAACTCGAAGTCACGGCGCTGCTGGTCCCAGATGGACACCCCGGTGATGTCCGAGGGCAGCAGGTCCGGCGTGAACTGGATCCGGCGCACGGAACAGTCGACGGACCGAGCCAGCGCCTTGGCCAGCATGGTCTTGCCGACGCCCGGGACGTCCTCGATCAACAGGTGGCCCTCGGCGAGCAGCACGGTCAGCGAGAGCCGTACGACCTCGGGCTTGCCCTCGATCACGCCCTCCACCGAACCGCGCACCCGCTCCACCACAGCGGTCAGATCAGTGAGGCTCGCTCGATCGTCATAGGTCGTCACCGGCCCTCCTCGGCCTTTCCCCGCGCTTCCTGAGAAGCCGGAGTACCCCAACTTGCCGGACCGGCCCCCGGATCGCGGACCGGCCCACCCCGAATCACGGACAGCGCGCGGAAAAAGTTCCGCGCGACACCACTTCACGCATTCTTGCTGCCGTTACCGATTCGTGTCACTCGCCTGTGGACAACTGGCCGCGGTATGTCGGGCCTTGCGGCCTTTGCGGCGCTTGCGCGGTGGGAGTCATCGGGGCGGGCGACCGGATCAGGCGGGAGTGATCTCCCGCAGCAGACCCGTCTTCACGTCGAAGACGAAGCCGCGCACGTCCTCGGTGTGCAGCAGGAACGGCGAGGTGCGCACCCGCTCGATCGACTGCCGCACGTCCTGGTCGGCGTCCCGGAAGGCCTCCACCGCCCACGCCGGGCGCTGGCCGACCTCCAGCTCCAGGTCGTGCCGGAACTCCTCGGTGAGGGACTCCATGCCGCACCCGGTGTGGTGGATGAGGACCACGCTGCGGGTGCCGAGCGCCCGCTGGCTGATGGTGAGCGAGCGGATCACGTCGTCGGTGACGACACCGCCCGCGTTGCGGATGGTGTGGCAGTCACCGAGCTTCAGGCCGAGCGCGGCGTGCAGGTCGAGGCGCGCGTCCATGCAGGCCACGACGGCGACGCGCTGGACGGGACGGGCGTCCATCCCGGGGTCGGTGAACGCGGCGGCGTAGCGCTCGTTCGCCTCGACGAGCCGGTCGGTGACGGTGCGGGCGCCGGCCTTCGCGGATTCGGAGCCGGTGGGTACCGATGCAGAAGTCGTCATATCCATGACGTTACTGGCCGACTTCCACCGCGGCCCGCTGCGAAGCGGGACAAAGAACGTCATCGAGGCTGGGTGTGAGCCAACCCACAGGGTGGTGCGAACGCGTCCGTACGAGTGAAAAGCCGCGCCGGACCGGTTTGCGGACGCCGGCGGCCGCGACGCGCAGGCCGGTTGATTGACCGGGCGACAGGGTGGACTAAAGTGACGCGAAGCGGGAGGCGAGGCTCTCACCGCTGGACTGAATTCCCCGGAGACCTGGGCGACGTCCCGCCAGATCTCCCCACGTGCGCGGCGCGTACGTACGGCTCGGCCTCCTCCCGCTCCCGGCCGGCCGACGCTTCCGGCGCCGGCAGGCCTCCCCTTCACGAGCGGGAGGGGACCCGGCGGTGCGTGACGCCGCGCCGGACCTGAGAGGCCGCCCCACTTGAGCCAGAGTCGACACGTCCCGGTGATGCTCCAGCGGTGTCTGGACCTGCTGGCACCCGCCCTGACGGAACCGGGGGCCGTGGTCGTCGACTGCACGCTGGGACTCGGCGGGCACAGCGAGGCCCTCCTCGAGCGCTTCCCCGAGGCCCGGCTCGTCGCCCTCGACCGGGACAAGGAGGCCCTGCGCCTGTCCGGCGAGCGGCTCGCGCCCTACGGCGAGCGCGCCACCCTCGTGCACGCCGTGTACGACGAGCTGCCCGACGTACTGGACCGGCTCGGCGTCCCGCGCGTCCAGGGTGTGCTGTTCGACCTCGGTGTCTCCTCCATGCAGCTCGACGAGGCGGACCGCGGCTTCGCCTACGCCCAGGACGCCCCGCTCGACATGCGGATGGACCAGACGACCGGCATGAGCGCCGCCGAGGTCCTCAACACCTACCCGCCGGGCGAACTCGTCCGCATCCTGCGGGCGTACGGCGAGGAGAAGCAGGCCAAACGGATCGTGTCCGCGATCGTCCGCGAACGCGAGAAGGAGCCGTTCAGCAACAGCGCACGGCTCGTGGAGCTGATCCGCGCGGCGCTGCCGCAGGCCGCCAAGCGCACCGGCGGCAATCCGGCCAAGCGCACCTTCCAGGCCCTGCGCATCGAGGTCAACGGCGAACTGTCCGTCCTGGAACGGGCGATCCCGGCGGCCGTCGAGGCGCTCGCCGTGGGCGGCCGGATCGCGGTGCTGTCGTACCACTCCCTGGAGGACCGGCTGGTCAAGCAGGTGTTCGCCGCGGGCGCGGCCAACACCGCGCCGCCCGGACTGCCGGTCGTCCCCGAACGCTACGCGCCCCGGCTCAAGCTGCTCACGCGCGGTGCCGAACTTCCCACCGAGGAGGAGATCGCCGAGAACCGGCGGGCGGCACCGGCACGGCTGCGCGGAGCCCAGCGCATCAGGGAGTCCATCGAGTGAAGCGAGTGAGCGAGTGAGGCAGGGCAGGCGCGGGGACGGACGGCCCGCCCCGGCCGGGGGAGGGCGTGTGAGCAGGAAACCCGAACTGAGGGGGAGGGCGGCCCGGCTGGCCCGGCTCCTCCCGCCCGTCGGCGGACGCGGCCAGGCGGCCCGGGCCCCGTTCGTCCTCCTGGTGGTCGTCCTCCTCGGCGGCGGACTGATCGGGCTCCTGGTGCTGAACTCCGCGATGAGCGAGGGCTCGTTCCAGCTGGAGGACCTGAAGCAGGAGACGAAGGAGCTCACCGACGAGGAGCAGTCGTTGCAGCGGGACATCGACGCCTACTCCGCCCCCCGCGCCCTCCAGCGCCGCGCCCGTGAGCTGGGCATGGTGCCCGGCGGCGATCCCGCCTTCCTCGCTCCCGACGGCACGGTCAAGGGTTCGCCGAGCCCCGCGTCCGCCGCGGCCACCCCGCTGGTCATCGCCCCCGAGGCGCTCACGGCACCGCGTACCACCGCGCCCCCCACCACCGCGGCCACCCCCGCCCCGAACCCGACTCCCGGCAGGTGACGGAAGTGTCCGACAGGGAACCGCCGCGCCGTCGAGTGCCCGGACCCGCGCGGCCCGTCCGCCCGGGCGGACGGCAGCCCGGCCCCGGCGCCCGGCCCACCCGCAGGCCGTCCGCGCCCCCGGCGGCCCCGCCCCGCGCCCTCCGGCTGGGCAGCCCGCGCCCGCGCCTGCGCCTGATCGGCCTCGTGCTGACCCTGGTGCTCTGCGCCTTCGTCGTACGGCTGCTCCAGGTGCAGGCCGTCGACGCCGGCACGTACGCCGCCAAGGCCGAGCAGAACCGCTACGTCGTCCACACCCTGCCCGCCGAGCGCGGCGGGATCACCGACCGCAACGGCGTGGCCCTCGCGACCACCGTGGACGCCTACGACATCACCGCCGACCCCACGATGTTCACCCGGGAGCAGCTGGAGATCGGCGACGGTCCCGAGCAGGCGGCGGCGCTCCTCGCGCCGATCCTCGGTGAGGACCAGGAGGAACTGGTCGACCGGCTCCGCCCCGAGAACGAGGGACTGCGCTACGTCCGTCTCGCCCGCCGGCAGACCCCGCAGGTGTGGAACCAGATCAAGGACCTGAAGACCGCGCTGACGAAGAAGACGGAGACGGACGAGTCCGTGGTCAACGTCCTCGCGGGCGTCTTCGCCGACCCCAGCAGCAAGCGCGTGTACCCCGGCGGCGACCTCGCCGCCGGCATCATCGGCTGGGTCGGCGCGGACGGCAAGGGCGGCGGCGGCCTGGAACGGAAGCTGAACGACACGCTGGCCGGCAAGGACGGCGAGATCCGCTACGCGCAGTCCGGCGGACGCCAGGTGCCCACCGTCGGCTCCACCGAGACGCCGGCCGTGCCCGGCAGCGACGTCGAGCTCACCATCGACCGCGACATCCAGTGGGCCGCTCAGCACGCCATCAGCGAGCAGGTGAAGAAGTCCCAGGCGGACGGCGGCTACGTCATCGTCCAGGACACGGCCACCGGCGAGATCCTCGCCATGGCCAACTCGCCCGGCTTCGACCCGGGCGACCTCGCCCACGCCGACCCGGACGCGCTGGGCAACGCCGCCCTCCAGGACGCCTTCGAGCCCGGCTCCACCGCCAAGGTGATGTCGATGGCCGCCGTACTGGAGGAGAACGCCGCCACGCCGATGACCCACCTCACCATCCCGAACCGGCTCAAGCGCGGCGACCGGCTGTTCAAGGACGACGTCGACCACCCCACCTGGTACCTCACACTCAACGGCGTGCTCGCCAAGTCCAGCAACATCGGCACCATCATGGCCACCGGCGAGCTGGGCAGGACGCAGGAGGAGGCCAACAAGGTGCTCTACTCCTACCTGCGCAAGTTCGGCATCGGCGGCTACAGCGGGCTCGGCTTCCCCGGCGAGACCAAGGGCATTCTGGCGCCGCCCGACCAGTGGTCGACGTCGCAGCAGTACACGATTCCTTTCGGCCAGGGCGTCTCCGTGAACGCGCTGCAGGCGGCCTCCGTGTACTCGACCATCGCCAACGGCGGCGTCCGCGTCGAGCCCACCCTGGTACGCGGTACCAAGGGGGACGACGGACGCTTCACCCCGTCCCCCGAGCCCAAGAAGACCCGTGTGATCAGTGAGAAGACGGCGAAGACCCTCTCGCAGATGCTGGAGTCCGTCGTCGACGACGAGGAGGGCACGGGCACCAAGGCCCGCATCCCCGGCTACCGCGTCGCGGGCAAGACGGGCACGGCCAACCGGGTGGATCCGGCCACCGGCAAGTACCACGGCTACACCTCGTCGTTCGCCGGGTTCGCCCCCGCCGACAAGCCCCGCGTCACCGTCTACTGCGCCATCCAGAACGCCACCGAGGGCAGCTACTTCGGCGGCCAGATCTGCGGCCCCATCTACAAGCAGGTCATGGAGTTCACCTTGAAGACCCTGCAGGTCCCGCCGACCGGGGCCGCCCCCGCGAACCTCCCGGTCACCTTCAAGCCCTGACCCGCACGACGAACCCCGACCAGCACCGAGCCAGTACCGAGCCAGCGCCGATTCAGTACCGAGCCACCAGGAACCACCCGTGACAACGATCACCCCCGATCCCGGGAACCAGAGCAGCCCCCGCCCCTCACTTCGCCCGGAAGCGGGTACGCCCGGTACGCTCACCGCCGTGCCACACGCTGATCAGTCCCGAACCACCCAGAAGGGCCACCCCGTGACCTACCCGGGACCGCCCCGGCCGGCGCGGATCTCCGCCACACCCCTCGCGGAACTCGCCGGTCAGCTGGGTGTCACCGCGCCGGACAGCACCGCCCGGGTCACGGGTGTCACCCACGACTCGCGCGCCGTCCGCCCCGGTGACCTGTACGCCGCCCTTCCCGGAGCCCGCGCCCACGGCGCCGACTTCGTCACCCAGGCCGCCGGCCTCGGCGCCGTCGCCGTGCTGACCGACCCGGCCGGCGCGGAGCGCGTCGCCGCCGCCGGCCTGCCGGCGCTCGTCGTCGACGACCCGCGCGCGCGGATGGGCGAGCTGGCGGCCACGATCTACGGCCACCCCGGCCGCGACCTCCTCCAGATCGGCATCACCGGTACCTCCGGCAAGACCACCACCGCCTACCTCGTCGAGGGCGGCCTGCGCACGGCGAAGTCCACCGGGCTCATCGGCACGGTCGAGATGCGCATCGGCGACGAGCGCATCAAGTCCGAGCGCACCACGCCCGAGGCCACCGACCTCCAGGCCCTGTTCGCGGTGATGCGCGAGCGCGGCACCGAGGCGGTCGCCATGGAGGTCTCCAGCCACGCCCTGGTGCTCGGCCGGGTCGACGCCTGCGTCTTCGACATCGCGGTCTTCACCAACCTCAGCCCGGAGCACATGGAGTTCCACTCGGGCATGGAGGACTACTTCCAGGCCAAGGCGCAGCTCTTCACGCCGGAACGCAGCAGGCTCGGCGTGGTCAACGTCGACGACGAGTACGGGCGCCGCCTCGCGAACGAGGCCGCCGTCCCGGTCGTCACCTACTCCGCCGAGGGCCACCCGGACGCCGACTGGCGCGCCGACCGGGTCGAGGTCGGCCCGCTGGACTCGACGTTCACCGTGCTCGGCCCGAAGGGCGAGCGGATCGCCGCCAAGTCGCCGCTGGCCGGTCCGTTCAACGTGGCGAACACCCTCGCCGCGATCGTCGCCCTCGCCGCCGCCGGCCTCGACCCGCAGGCCGCCGCCGACGGCATCGCCGCGGTGCCGGGCGTGCCCGGCCGCCTGGAGCGCGTGGACGAGGGACAGCCCTACTTCGCGGTGGTCGACTACGCACACAAGACGGACGCCGTCGAATCCGTCCTGAAGGCGCTGCGCAAGGTCACCGAGGGCAAGCTGCACGCCGTGCTCGGCTGCGGCGGCGACCGGGACACCACCAAGCGGGAGCCGATGGGCGCCGCCGTGGCCCGGTTCGCCGACACCGCCGTACTGACCTCCGACAACCCCCGCTCCGAGGACCCCCTCGCGATCCTGGCCACCATGCTCCAGGGCGCGGCGTCCGTACCCGCGTACGAGCGCGGCGAGGTGCAGGTCTTCGAGGACCGGGCCGCCGCGATCGCCGCCGCCGTCGCCCGGGCCGAGCCCGGCGACACCGTGCTGGTGGCGGGCAAGGGGCACGAGCAGGGCCAGGACATCGCCGGGGTGGTCCGTCCCTTCGACGACCGCCAGGTGCTTCGCGAAGCCATTCAGAAGACCCAGGGATGAGATCCCGAATGATCCAGATGATCCAGGGGATGAACTTGTGATCGCCCTCTCTCTCGCCGAGATCGCAGAAGTCGTCGGCGGGCAGATGCATGACATACCGGACGCGTCCGCGCAGGTCACCGGTCCGGTCGTCCGGGACTCCCGGGAAGCGGGGCCCGGCTGCCTCTTCGTCGCCTTCGTCGGCGAGCGGGTGGACGGCCACGACTTCGCTTCCGCGGTCGTCGGGGCGGGCGCGGTGGCCGTCCTCGGCTCCCGCCCCGTCGGCGTGCCCGCGATCGTCGTGGACGACGTCCAGACCGCCCTCGGCGCCCTCGCCCGGCACGTCGTGCGGCGCCTCGGAGCCACCCTCGTCGCCCTCACCGGGTCCGCCGGCAAGACCAGCACCAAGGACCTCATCGCCCAGGTGCTGCGCCGCAAGGCACCGACGGTGTTCACGCCGGGCTCCATGAACAACGAGGTCGGGCTGCCGCTCACCGCGCTCACCGCCACCGAGGAGACGAGGTTCCTCGTCCTGGAGATGGGCGCCCGCGGCATCGGCCACATCCGCTACCTCGCCGAACTGACCCCGCCGAAGGTCGGACTCGTCCTCAACGTCGGCTCCGCGCACATCGGCGAGTTCGGCGGCCGGGAGCAGATCGCCCAGGCCAAGGGCGAGCTCGTCGAGGCGTTGCCGCCGGCCGAGGAGGGCGGCACCGCGATCCTCAACGCGGACGATCCCCTCGTACGGGCCATGGCCTCCCGAACGAAGGCGAAGGTGATCCTTTTCGGAGAGTCCGACGAAGCGGACGTACGCGCCGAGAATGTGCGACTCACGGACAGCGGACAGCCCGCCTTCAGGCTTCACACACCCTCCGGTGCAAGCGATGTGACCATGCGCCTGTACGGTGAGCACCACGTGTCGAACGCGCTCGCCGCGGCCGCCGTCGCCCACGAGTTGGGCATGTCCGCAGACGAGATCGCCACCGCGCTCTCCGAGGCGGGCTCCCTCTCCCGCTGGCGGATGGAGGTCACCGAGCGCCCGGACGGCGTGACGGTCGTCAACGACGCCTACAACGCGAACCCCGAGTCCATGCGAGCCGCCCTGCGCGCGCTCGCGGCGATGGGCAAGGGACGCCGTACGTGGGCGGTGCTCGGTCGGATGGCCGAGCTCGGGGACGAGGCGCTCGCCGAGCACGACGCGGTCGGGCGGCTCGCCGTCCGGCTCAACGTCAGCAAGCTCGTCGCGGTCGGGGGCAGGGAAGCCCGATGGCTGCAACTGGGCGCATATAACGAGGGTTCGTGGGGTGAGGAGTCGGTGCACGTGTCCGACGCACAGGCGGCGGTCGACCTGTTGCGCAGCGAGTTGCGCCCAGGGGACGTCGTGCTCGTGAAGGCGTCCCGTTCGGTGGGTCTGGAGAGCGTCGCCGCGGCGCTGCTGGAGACCGGCGCCGAGGGTGAGGTTGCCGCCCGATGATGAAGCAGATCCTGTTCGCAGGAGTCATTGGCCTGTTCCTGACGCTGGTCGGCACGCCGCTGCTGATCAAGCTCCTGGCCCGCAAGGGCTACGGCCAGTACATCCGCGACGACGGCCCGCGCGAGCATGCAAGCAAGCGCGGTACGCCGACCATGGGTGGTATCGCCTTCATCTTCGCGACGGTCGCCGCGTACTTCCTCGCCAAGGTGATCACCGGCTACCTGGAAGAGCCCGGCGTCGACACCGCGCCGACCTTCTCGGGCCTGCTGGTGCTCGGCCTGATGGTGGGCATGGGCCTGGTCGGCTTCCTCGACGACTACATCAAGATCGTCAAGCGGCGTTCGCTGGGCCTGCGGGCCAAGGCGAAGATGGCCGGCCAGCTGATCGTCGGCATCGCCTTCGCCGTGCTCTCGCTGCAGTTCGCGGACAACCGCGGCAACACCCCGGCGTCCACGAAGCTGTCGTTCATCACCGACTTCGGCTGGTCGATCGGCCCGGTGCTGTTCGTCGTCTGGGCGCTGTTCATGATCCTCGCGATGTCGAACGGCGTGAACCTGACCGACGGCCTGGACGGCCTGGCCACCGGCGCCTCCGTCCTGGTCTTCGGCGCCTACACCTTCATCGGCGTCTGGCAGTTCCAGGAGTCCTGCGCCAACGCGCTGACCCTGACCAACCCGGGCGCCTGCTACGAGGTGAGAGACCCCCTCGACCTGGCCGTGGTCGCCTCCGCGCTGATGGGTTCCTGCCTCGGCTTCCTGTGGTGGAACACCTCACCGGCCAAGATCTTCATGGGCGACACCGGTTCGCTCGCGCTCGGCGGTGTGCTCGCGGGTCTGGCGATCTGCTCGCGCACCGAACTGCTGATGGCCATCCTGGGCGGCCTGTTCGTGCTGATCACCATGTCGGTGGTCATCCAGGTCGGCTCCTTCCGCCTCACCGGCAAGCGCGTCTTCAGAATGGCGCCACTCCAGCACCACTTCGAACTCAAAGGCTGGTCCGAGGTCCTTGTCGTGGTCCGCTTCTGGATCATCCAGGGCATCTGCGTGATCGTCGGACTGGGCCTCTTCTACGCGGGATGGGCAGCGGACAAGTGACCTCCTCCTCGGTGTCTTTCGACTTCCAGGGCAAGCACGTCACCGTCGCCGGACTCGGCGTCTCCGGAGTCCCGGCGGCCAGGGTCCTGCACGGCCTGGGCGCGCGCGTCACCGTCGTCAACGACGGCGACGACGAGCGCGCGCGGGCGCAGGCGGCCGAGCTGGAGGCGCTCGGCGTCACCGTGCGCCTCGGTGACGGTGCGACCCTGCCCGAGGGCACCGAGCTGATCGTCACCGCGCCCGGCTGGAAGCCGGACAAGCCGCTGTTCACGGCGGCGCGCGAAGCCGGCGTCCCCGTCTGGGGCGACGTCGAACTGGCCTGGCGCCTGCGCGGCCCCGACGCCGCGCCGTGGCTGGCCGTCACCGGCACCAACGGCAAGACCACCACCGTCCAGATGCTGGCGTCGATCCTGAAGGCCGCGGGCCTGCGCACCGCGGCCGTCGGCAACATCGGCGTCTCGCTGCTGGACGCGGTCACCGGCGAAGAGGACCACGACGTCCTGGCCGTGGAGCTGTCCAGCTACCAGCTCCACTGGGCGCCCTCCCTGCGCGCCCACTCGGCCGCCGTGCTCAACCTCGCCCCCGACCACCTCGACTGGCACGGCTCCATGGAGGCCTACGCCGCCGACAAGGGCCGTGTCTACGAGGGCAATCAGGTCGCCTGCGTCTACAACGCGGACGCCACCGGCAAGCCGTCCACCGAGGACCTGGTCCGCGAGGCCGACGTCGAGGAGGGCTGCCGGGCCATCGGCTTCACGCTGGGCACCCCCGGCCCCTCCCAACTCGGCGTCGTGGAGGGCATCCTGGTCGACCGCGCCTTCGTCGAGAACCGGCAGAAGAACGCCCAGGAACTCGCCGAGGTCTCCGACATCGACCCGCCGGCCCCGCACAACATCGCCAACGCCCTCGCCGCGGCGGCCCTCGCCCGTGCCTACGGCGTGCCCGCCGCCGCCGTACGGGACGGACTGCGGGCCTTCACGCCCGACGCCCACCGCATCGCGCACGTGGCCGACGTCGACGGCGTGGCGTACGTGGACGACTCCAAGGCCACCAACACCCACGCCACCGAGGCCTCCTTGGCGGCGTACGACTCGATCGTCTGGATCGCCGGCGGGCTCGCCAAGGGCGCGACCTTCGACGAGCTGGTCACCGGGGCGGCCGAGCGGCTGCGCGGGGCGGTGCTGATCGGTGCCGACCGCGCCCTGATCCGCGAAGCCCTCGCGCGACACGCCCCCGAGGTACCCGTGGTCGACCTCGACCGGACCGACACTGGGGCGATGCTCCAGGCCGTTCAGGAGGCCCAGCGGCTCGCCCGGCCCGGCGACACGGTCCTGCTGGCCCCGGCCTGCGCCTCCATGGACATGTTCACCAACTACAACAAGCGCGGCGACGCGTTCGCGGAGGCCGTTCGCGAACTCGGCGCCTGACCCGGCACCTCCTGCGCCGGGCGACTTCGGGAGGACGTGTGGGCCGGTCCATGCCGACGTACAGCGGAGGCCCGCATGCCGGGTAGTCCCCAGAGCCGTACCGGACGTCCGCCCGTACAGCGGACCGTCAAGCGACCCGCCGCGCCGGGCCCGCGGCACGAGAACCCCGCGCTCCGCCTCTACCAACGCGTCCGCCGCGCCTGGGACCGGCCGCTGACCGCGTACTACCTGATCTCCGGCGGCAGTGCGCTGATCACCGTGCTCGGCCTGGTGATGGTCTACTCGGCCTCCCAGATCACCGCGCTCCAGCTGTCGCTGCCGGGGTCGTACTTCTTCCGCAAGCAGGCCCTGGCCGCGCTGATCGGCGCCGGGCTGCTGGTGGCCGCCATGAAGATGCCGGTGAAACTGCACCGGGCGCTGGCGTACCCGATCCTCGCCGGTGCCGTCTTCCTGATGATCCTCGTGCAGGTGCCGGGGATAGGGATGGCGGTCAACGGCAACCAGAACTGGATCTCGCTGGGCGGCTCCTTCCAGATCCAGCCCAGCGAGTTCGGCAAGCTGGCCCTGGTGCTGTGGGGCGCGGACCTGCTGGCCCGCAAGCAGGACAAGAGGCTGCTGACGCAGTGGAAGCACATGCTGGTGCCGCTCGTGCCGGCCGCGTTCATGCTGCTCGGGCTGATCATGCTCGGCGGCGACATGGGTACGGCGATCATCCTGACGGCGATCCTGTTCGGCCTGCTCTGGCTCGCGGGCGCGCCCACGCGGCTGTTCGCCGGTGTGCTCTCGATCGCCGTGCTGCTCGGCTTCATCCTCATCAAGACCAGCCCCAACCGCATGGCCCGGCTCGGCTGCCTGTTCGCCGCCGACCCCGGTCCGAACGACTCCTGCTGGCAGGCCGTGCACGGCATCTACGCCCTCGCCTCGGGCGGACTGTTCGGTTCCGGGCTCGGCGCCAGTGTGGAGAAATGGGGCCAACTCCCCGAGGCCCACACCGACTTCATCTTCGCCGTCACCGGTGAGGAACTGGGCCTGGCGGGGACGCTGTCGGTGCTCGCCCTCTTCGCGGCTCTAGGCTATGCGGGTATCCGCGTGGCCGGACGCACGGAGGACCCCTTCGTGAGGTATGCCGCGGGAGGCGTGACCACCTGGATCACGGCCCAGGCCGTGATCAACATCGGTGCGGTCCTCGGGCTGCTGCCGATCGCCGGTGTCCCCCTCCCGCTGTTCTCCTACGGGGGTTCCGCCCTGCTGCCGACCATGTTCGCCATCGGACTGCTGATCGCCTTCGCGCGCGACGAGCCCGGTGCGCGGGCGGCGCTTGCGCTGCGGCAACCTCGCTTTGGTAGAAAGCGGGGGGCCGGGGGTACCGGCTCCAAGCGGAGCCCCCGGAGTTGGAACACGATGCGACGGCGTGCCTCAGCGGCGCGCTCGTCCGGAGAGCGGTGAATTTCGGTGCATGTCGTACTCGCCGGCGGAGGAACCGCGGGCCACATCGAGCCCGCGCTCGCCCTCGCGGACGCCCTGCGCAGGCAGGATCCGACCGTGGGGATCACGGCCCTGGGCACGGAACGCGGCCTCGAGACCCGCCTCGTACCCGAGCGCGGGTACGAGCTGGCGCTGATCCCGGCCGTCCCGCTGCCGCGCAAGCCCACCCCCGAACTGATCACCGTCCCGGGCCGGCTGCGCGGCACCATCAAGGCGGCCGAGCAGATCCTGGAGCGCACCAAGGCGGACGCCGTGGTCGGCTTCGGCGGCTACGTCGCCCTGCCCGGCTACCTCGCGGCCAAGCGGCTCGGTGTGCCGATCGTCATCCACGAGGCCAACGCCCGCCCGGGTCTGGCCAACAAGATCGGTTCGCGGTACGCCGCGCAGGTCGCCGTCTCCACCCCCGACAGCAAGCTGCGCAACTCCCGCTACATCGGCATCCCGCTGCGCCGCTCCATCGCCACCCTCGACCGGGCCGCCGTGCGCCCCGAGGCCCGGGCGGCGTTCGGGCTCGACCCCAATCTGCCGACGCTGCTGGTCACCGGCGGCTCGCAGGGGGCCCGGCGGCTCAACGAGGTGATCCAGCAGGTCGCCCCCTGGCTCCAGCAGGCGGGCATCCAGATCCTGCACGCGGTCGGCCCGAAGAACGAACTGCCGCAGGTACACCAGATGCCGGGGATGCCCCCGTACATCCCGGTAAGTTACCTGGACCGGATGGACCTCGCGTACGCCGCGGCCGACATGATGCTGTGCCGTGCGGGCGCGATGACCGTCGCCGAACTCTCCGCCGTCGGGCTCCCGGCCGCCTACGTTCCGCTGCCCATCGGCAACGGCGAACAGCGGCTCAACGCCCAGCCGGTGGTCAAGGCGGGCGGTGGACTGCTGGTGGACGACGCGGAACTGACGCCCGAGTGGCTGCAGCACAACGTCCTGCCCGTGCTTTCCGACCCGCACCGGCTGTACGAGATGTCCCGTGCCGCCGCCGAGTTCGGCCGCCGGGACGCCGACGACCTGCTCGTCGGCATGGTGTACGAGGCGATCGCCGCCCGTGCGCACCGCTAGTCAGGAATGACGGAGGGCAGGGAGCGTGGCCGGACCGACCGCCGCCGAGCGCGGTGTACGCCAGCGGAAACCGTCCGGCCCGCCCCGTGCGCGGCGGTTCGGCCCACCCCGTCTTCGTACGATCATCATCTTGGCGGTCGCCCTCGTGTTCGTCGCGGGCGGGACCGTCTGGCTGCTCTACGGCTCGAACTGGACGCGCGTGGACAGCGTGTCGGTCTCGGGGACCCGTGTCCTGACACCCGCGCAGGTGCGTGAGGCCGCCGACGTGCCCGTCGGCGACCCGCTGATCTCCGTCGACACCGGCGAGCTCGAGGCACGGCTGCGACGGGAATTGCCCCGTATCGACGAGGTCGGCGTGGAGCGTTCCTGGCCGCACGGAATCGAGCTCGAAGTGACGGAGCGTACCCCGGTCCTGATTGTCCAAAAGGGCCGAAAGTTCGTGGAAGTGGACGACGAAGGCGTCCGTTTCGCCACGGTTTCCCGGGCGCCGAAAGGCGTTCCCACGCTGAAATTGGAGCCCGCCCGTTCCGGAACGGCGGCGGCGAGTCTGCGCCGCTTCGACGAGGACCGTCTGGTGCGTGAAGCGGTGCGGGTGGCCGGCCGCCTTCCGGACGCGGTCGCGAAGGACGCACGGGTCGTCAAGGTCCGTTCCTACGACGACATCTCGCTGGAGTTGAGCGGCGGCCGGACGGTGGCGTGGGGGAGCGGTGAGCAGGGTGTGCGGAAGGCGCGTGTGCTCACCGCGCTGATGAAAGCGACGCCCGACGCGCGGCACTTCGACGTGAGCGCGCCCACCGCCCCGGCGTCATCAGGGAGTTGACGGGTATACACGCAGGCCAGCACCCTGGTTGGGCAGCGCTACGGCTGATCACATAGGGTGAAAAGAAAAACGGGAGGTTCGGCGTGTTCGTTGAACGTGCGCCACTTGTCGACTTAGTGTCCTGTTCAGAAGACTCCAAGGAACGGACACACTGGTAACCCTAAACTTCAGCGTTAGGGTTCGGGTCGGCGCTACGGACCGTCCCATTCGGCATCAGTCGTCGGGTCGCGGGGGCAGCAGTGCTCCGGCGCATCGACGACACGTAACTCGAGGCGAGAGGCCTTCGACGTGGCAGCACCGCAGAACTACCTCGCAGTCATCAAAGTCATCGGTGTCGGCGGCGGTGGTGTCAATGCCATCAACCGGATGATCGAGGTCGGTCTCAAGGGCGTCGAGTTCATCGCCATCAACACCGACGCGCAAGCTCTGTTGATGAGCGACGCCGACGTCAAGCTCGACGTCGGCCGCGAACTCACCCGCGGACTCGGCGCCGGAGCCAACCCGGCCGTCGGCCGCAAGGCCGCCGAGGACCACCGCGAGGAGATCGAGGAGGTCCTCAAGGGGGCCGACATGGTCTTCGTGACGGCCGGTGAAGGCGGCGGCACCGGCACCGGCGGCGCGCCCGTCGTGGCCAACATCGCCCGCTCGCTGGGCGCCCTCACCATCGGCGTGGTCACCCGCCCGTTCACCTTCGAGGGGCGGCGCCGCGCCAACCAGGCCGAGGACGGCATCGCCGAACTCCGCGAAGAGGTCGACACCCTCATCGTCATCCCCAACGACCGGCTGCTGTCCATCTCGGACCGCCAGGTCAGCGTGCTCGACGCGTTCAAGTCCGCCGACCAGGTGCTGCTGTCCGGTGTGCAGGGCATCACTGACCTCATCACCACGCCGGGCCTGATCAACCTCGACTTCGCCGACGTGAAGTCGGTCATGTCCGAGGCCGGTTCGGCCCTCATGGGCATCGGCTCGGCCCGCGGCGACGACCGTGCGGTGGCCGCGGCCGAGATGGCGATCTCCTCGCCGCTGCTCGAAGCCTCCATCGACGGCGCCCGGGGCGTGCTGCTCTCCATCTCCGGCGGCTCCGACCTCGGCCTGTTCGAGATCAACGAGGCCGCCCAGCTGGTCAGCGAGGCCGCCCACCCCGAGGCCAACATCATCTTCGGCGCGGTCATCGACGACGCCCTGGGCGACGAGGTCCGGGTCACCGTGATCGCGGCCGGCTTCGACGGCGGCCAGCCGCCGTCCAAGCGGGACAACGTCCTCGGTTCCGCCTCCGCCAAGCGCGAGGAGCCCGCCCCGGTACGGCAGACCGAGAGCCGTCCGTCCTTCGGCTCGCTCGGCAGCGTCAAGCCGAAGGAGGACCCGGAGCCGGCCCCCGCCCCGGAGCCGGTGAGCGACCTGCCGCCGGTCTCCGCGCCGCCGGTGCCGCCGTCCCGGACCTACTCGGACAGCGCCGCCGAGGAACTGGACGTGCCGGACTTCCTGAAGTGATAGGACAGCGCGACACCGTGAACGGCGCGCACTTCGGCTTCACCGACCGGTGGGGCGGGGTGAGCGCCGTTCCGTACGAGGAGCTCAACCTCGGCGGCGCGGTCGGCGACGACCCCGGTGCCGTCATGGCCAACCGGGAGCTGGCGGCCAAGTCGCTGGGCGTCGAGGCGGCCCGGGTCGTCTGGATGAACCAGGTGCACGGCGCCGACGTCGCCGTGGTCGACGGGCCCTGGGGGGACGCACCGGTTCCGCGGGTCGACGCGGTCGTCACCGCCGAACGCGGTCTCGCCCTGGCCGTCCTCACCGCCGACTGCGTGCCCGTCCTGCTGGCCGACCCCGTCGCCGGCGTCGTCGCCGCGGCCCACGCGGGCCGGCCCGGCTTGGTCGCCGGGGTCGTCCCCGCCGCCGTACGGGCCATGACGGAACGCGGCGCCGACCCGGCCCGGATCGTCGCCCGCACCGGACCCGCCGTGTGCGGCCGGTGCTACGAGGTGCCGGAGCGGATGCGGGCCGAGGTCGCCGACGTCGAACCGGCGGCGTACGCCGAGACGAGCTGGGGCACACCGGCGGTCGACGTGAGCGCCGGCGTGCACGCGCAGCTCGAACGCCTCGGGGTGTGCGACCGGGCGCAGTCGCCGGTGTGCACCCTGGAGTCGAAGGATCACTTCTCGTACCGACGCGACCGCACCACCGGGCGGCTCGCCGGCTACGTCTGGCTGGACTGATGGGGCATGACGGACCGTAAGCAGGAACTCGCCGCGAATCTGGCGAAAGTGGAGGAGCGCATCGCCGCCGCGTGCGCGGCCGCGGGGCGCCGCCGCGACGAGGTGACCCTGATCGTGGTCACCAAGACCTACCCGGCGGACGACGTGCGCCTCCTCTCCGGACTCGGCGTCCGTCACGTCGCCGAGAACCGCGACCAGGACGCGGCGCCCAAGGCCGCCGCATGCTCGGATCTGCCGCTTTCGTGGCATTTCGTCGGTCAGTTGCAGACCAACAAAGTGCGCTCCGTGGTCGGTTACGCGGACGTCGTGCAGTCCATCGACCGTGCCAGGCTCGTCACGGCCCTGTCGAAGGAAGCCGTGCGGGCCGGGCGCGAGGTGGGCTGCCTCCTCCAGGTCGCGCTCGACGCGGGGGAGAGCGAGCGGGGTGAGCGCGGTGGCGTCTCGCCCGCGGGAATCGAAGAGTTGGCCGACCTGGTCGCCCGGTCCGAGGGGCTGCGGCTCGACGGGCTGATGACCGTGGCCCCGCTGACCGGCGAGTATGCGGGGCGCCAACAGGCGGCGTTCGAGCGCCTCATGGATTTGTCGACCTACGTGCGCCGAACCCATCCGGCTGCGAACATGGTCTCCGCAGGGATGAGTGCGGATCTCGAGCAGGCCGTGGCCGCCGGAGCGACACATGTGCGCGTCGGCAGTGCGGTACTCGGAGTCCGCCCAAGGCTCGGGTAACGTCGCCAAGAAGTCGGACCACAGCAGAAAATATGGTCATTACCGCCGAAAGGCGGAGGCAACGACCTCGTGGATCGCGGGCATTTGGCAGTCGTCAGCCGATCCACCACAGAGCGGAGGACTCAGAGCATGGCCGGCGCGATGCGCAAGATGGCGGTCTACCTCGGCCTCGTGGAGGACGATGGGTACGACGGCCGGGGGTTCGACCCCGACGACGACTTCGAACCGGAACTGGACCCGGAGCCCGAGCGGGATCACCGGCGGCACGAACCGGCGCACCAGCCGCTGGGTTCACATCAGCCCCTAAGGGACGAAGAGGTACGAGTCGTACAACCGCCCGCACAGCGTGAGCCGGTGCCCCGTGCCACTTCGCTCGCGGCGGAATCGGGGCGCCCGGCGCGTATCGCGCCCGTGGCATCCATCACACAAGAACGCGCAAGCCTGGAAAAGAGCGCACCGGTCATCATGCCCAAGGTCGTGTCCGAACGAGAGCCCTACCGGATCACCACACTTCACCCCCGGACCTACAACGAGGCCCGTACCATCGGGGAACACTTCCGTGAGGGCACTCCGGTGATCATGAATCTCACTGAGATGGATGACACAGATGCGAAGCGACTTGTCGACTTTGCGGCCGGTTTGGTGTTTGGTCTTCACGGCAGTATCGAGCGGGTGACACAGAAGGTGTTCCTGCTGTCTCCTGCTAACGTCGATGTCACGGCGGAGGACAAGGCCCGCATCGCAGAGGGCGGGTTCTTCAACCAGAGCTGAGACGCACCACCGGTACAGAGCAAGAACGCGGATCCGACAACGGGTCCGAGAGATGGTTCAGGGGAGAGGGAAGCACAGGTCATGAGCGTGGTCCTGGATGTCGTCTACATCGCGCTGATGTGCTTCCTCATCGTGCTCATCTTCCGGTTGGTCATGGACTACGTCTTCCAGTTCGCCCGCTCGTGGCAACCCGGCAAGGCGATGGTGGTCGTTCTGGAGGCCACCTACACCGTCACAGATCCACCGTTGAAGCTTCTGCGGCGGTTCATCCCGCCGCTGCGTCTCGGGGGCGTGGCGCTCGACCTGTCCTTCTTCGTACTGATGATCATCGTCTACATCCTGATCTCGATCGTGAGCCGGCTGTGATCGATGAGAGAGATACGGGCTTGCCGAATGCCGACGACAACGTTGAGGTGAAGAGATGCCGTTGACCCCCGAGGACGTGCGGAACAAGCAGTTCACGACCGTCCGCCTCCGAGAAGGCTATGACGAGGACGAGGTCGATGCCTTCCTCGACGAGGTCGAAGCCGAACTGACCCGACTGCTCCGCGAGAACGAGGACCTGCGCGCCAAACTGGCCGCGGCGACGCGCGCGGCCGCGCAGAACCAGCAGAACATGCGCAAGCCCCCGGAGTCTCCGCAGGATCAGCAGCAGCAGCACCAGCAGCAGGGGCCGCCGCAGCAGGGCGGCATGCCCCAGCAGGGCATGCGAGGTCCCGGCGCTCCGGTGCCCGCCGGCATATCGGGCCCGCCGCAGCAGCAGATGGGTGGCCCCATGGGTGGTCCGCCCCAGCTGCCGAGCGGTGCCCCGCAGCTGCCCGCCGGCCCCGGCGGACAGGGTGGCCCGCAGGGTCCCGGCCCGATGGGCCAGGGTCCGGGGCCGATGGGCCAGGGCGGCCCCGGTCCGATGCAGGGCCAGATGGGCCCCGGCCCGATGGGCGGCCCCATGGGCGGCCCGCAGGGGCACGGCGGCCCCGGTGGTCCTGGTGGCATGCCCGGTCAGGGTGGCCCCGGTGGCGACAGTGCCGCCCGGGTCCTCTCGCTGGCCCAGCAGACCGCCGACCAGGCGATCGCCGAGGCCCGTTCCGAGGCCAACAAGATCGTCGGCGAGGCGCGTTCGCGTGCCGAGGGTCTGGAGCGGGACGCCCGTGCCAAGGCCGACGCCCTGGAGCGGGACGCGCAGGAGAAGCACCGCGTCGCGATGGGCTCCCTGGAGTCCGCCCGCGCCACGCTGGAGCGCAAGGTCGAGGACCTGCGCGGCTTCGAGCGCGAGTACCGGACGCGGCTGAAGTCGTACCTGGAGTCGCAGCTGCGTCAGCTGGAGACCCAGGCGGACGACTCGCTCGCCCCGCCGCGTACGCCCGCGACGGCCTCCCTGCCGCCGTCCCCGGCGCCTTCCATGGCACCGGCCGGCGCGAGTGCCCCGTCGTACGGCGGCGGCAACCAGTCGATGGGCAACGGGCCGAGCCAGAACGGGCCGTCCTACGGCGGTCAGCAGCAGATGTCGCCGGCGATGACCCAGCCGATGGCTCCGGTGCGGCCGCAGGGCCCGTCGCCGATGGGGCAGGCGCCGTCGCCGATGCGAGGGTTCCTCATCGACGAGGACGACAACTGACAGGTTGACGAACGGTAATACGGCGTAGCAGTCGGCAGCGTTCAGGGCGGGCCCCGGGTTTTCGACCCGGGGCCCGCCCTTCTGCATGCCTGCCCGGCTGCGGGCAGTCGTGCCTCCCCCAGCGTCTGAACGGCCTGGGAGGTACCCCCAGGGCGGCACGGGTGGGCAGTGGGGACACCTCCCCGCTCATGGGGCCCCTCCCGCGCGAGCGCAGCCGAGCGTGGGGGAGGCACCCCGCTGGCGCCGGCGAGCGACACCCACCCCTCGGGCCCGCACCGACAGACAGCACTGGGCCCGGCGCCCCTCGCGTGGAGGGAGGCCGGGCCCAGGTGCCGCTGGGCGGCTACTGCTTGCGGAGCCGGAAGGTCAGGGACAGGCCCTCGTCCGTGAACGGCTGCCCGTACGTGTCGTCCGCCTCGCCCTGTGCGAAGTCCGTGGCGAGGACCTCGTCGGAGATCAGGCCCGAGTGGTCGCTCAGGGCGGCGATCGTCGCCGGGTCGGTGGCCGTCCAGCGCAGGGCGATCCGGTCGGCCACGTCGAGGCCGCTGTTCTTGCGGGCCTCCTGGATCAGGCGGATGGCGTCCCGGGCGAGGCCCGCGCGGCGGAGCTCCTCCGTGATCTCCAGGTCGAGCGCCACCGTCGCGCCCGAGTCGGAGGCGACCGACCAGCCCTCGCGCGGCGTCTCCGTGATGATCACCTCGTCGGGGGCGAGGGTGATCGTCTCACCGTCGACCTCCACCGACGCCGTGCCCTCGCGCAGGGCGAGGGAGAGCGCCGCGGCGTCCGCGTTCGCGACGGCCTTCGCGACGTCCTGGACACGCTTGCCGAACCGCTTGCCCAGCGCCCGGAAGTTGGCCTTCGCGGTCGTGTCGACCAGGCTGCCGCCGACCTCGCTCAGCGACGCGAGCGACTCGACGTTCAGCTCCTCCGTGATCTGCGAGTGCAGCTCGGGGGAGAGGGCGTCGAAGCCGGTCACGCCGATCAGCGCGCGACTGAGCGGCTGGCGGGTCTTGACGCCCGACTCCGCGCGCGTGGCGCGGCCCAGCTCGACCAGGCGGCGGACCAGCGCCATCTGCTTCGACAGCTCCGGGTCGATCGCCGACAGGTCCGCCTCCGGCCAGGAGGACAGGTGCACGGACTCGGGGGCGCCCGGGGTGACCGGCACGACCAGGTCCTGCCAGACCCGCTCGGTGATGAACGGGGTCAGCGGGGCCATGAGCTTGGTGACCGTCTCGACGACCTCGTGCAGCGTGCGCAGCGCAGCCTTGTCGCCCTGCCAGAAGCGGCGACGGGAGCGGCGGACGTACCAGTTGGACAGGTCGTCGACGAACGCGGACAGCAGCTTGCCGGCGCGCTGGGTGTCGTAGGCGTCCAGCGCCTGCGTGACCTGGTCGGTGAGCGCGTGCAGCTCGGAGAGCAGCCAGCGGTCCAGGACCGGGCGGTCGGCGGGGGCCGGGTCGGCCTCGCTCGGGGCCCAGGCCGAGGTGCGGGCGTACAGGGCCTGGAAGGCGACCGTGTTCCAGTAGGTGAGGAGCGTCTTGCGGACGACCTCCTGGATGGTGCCGTGGCCGACGCGGCGGGCCGCCCACGGGGAGCCGCCGGCCGCCATGAACCAGCGGACGGCGTCGGCGCCGTGCCGGTCCATCAGCGGGATCGGCTCCAGGGTGTTGCCCAGGTGCTTGGACATCTTGCGGCCGTCCTCGGCGAGGATGTGGCCGAGGCAGACGACGTTCTCGTAGGACGACTTGTCGAAGACCAGGGTGCCGACCGCCATCAGCGTGTAGAACCAGCCGCGGGTCTGGTCGATGGCCTCGGAGATGAACTGCGCCGGGTAGCGGCTCTCGAACAGTTCCTTGTTCTTGTGCGGGTAGCCCCACTGCGCGAACGGCATCGAACCCGAGTCGTACCAGGCGTCGATGACCTCCGGCACGCGCACCGCTTCGAGGGAGCAGCCCTCGTGGGTGCAGGTGAAGGTGACGTCGTCGATGTACGGGCGGTGCGGGTCCAGGGCGGACTGGTCGGTGCCGGTCAGCCCGGTCAGTTCGGCGCGGGAGCCGACGACCGTGAGGTGGTCGTCCTCGCAGCGCCAGATGGGCAGCGGGGTGCCCCAGTAGCGGTTGCGGGAGAGCGCCCAGTCGATGTTGTTGTCCAGCCAGTCGCCGTACCGGCCGTGCTTGACCGAGTCCGGGAACCAGTTGGTCTTCTCGTTCTCCTGGAGGAGGCGGTCCTTGACGGCGGTGGTGCGGATGTACCAGGACGGCTGCGCGTAGTACAGCAGCGCGGTGTGGCAGCGCCAGCAGTGCGGGTAGCTGTGCTCGTACGGGATGTGCTTGAAGAGCAGGCCCCGGGTGTCCAGGTCCTCCGTCAGCTTCTCGTCGGCCTTCTTGAAGAAGACGCCGCCGACCAGCGGGACGTCCTCCTCGAAGGTGCCGTCCGGGCGGACCGGGTTGACCACCGGCATGCCGTAGGAGCGGCAGACCCTGAGGTCGTCCTCACCGAAGGCGGGGGACTGGTGGACCAGACCCGTGCCGTCCTCGGTGGTGACGTAGTCGGCGTTGACCACGTAGTGCGCGGGCTCCGGACTGTGTCCATCGGTTCCCTCGCTGACGCTCGGGAACTCCACCAGCTCGAACGGACGCCGGTACGTCCAGCGCTCCATCTCGGCGCCGGTGAAGGACTGCCCGGTGGTCTCCCAGCCCTCGCCGAGGGCCTTGGCGACCAGCGGCTCGGCGACGACGAGCTTCTCCTCGCCGTTCGTCGCGACCACGTAGGTGACCTCGGGGTGCGCGGCGACCGCGGTGTTGGACACCAGCGTCCAGGGGGTGGTCGTCCAGATCAGGAGCGCGGCCTCGCCGGCCAGCGGGCCGGAGGTGAGCGGGAAGCGGACGTAGACGGACGGGTCGACGACCGTCTCGTAGCCCTGCGCCAGCTCGTGGTCGGACAGGCCGGTGCCGCAGCGGGGGCACCAGGGGGCGACGCGGTGGTCCTGGACCAGCAGGCCCTTGCCGAAGATCTCCTTCAGCGACCACCAGACGGACTCGATGTACTCCGGGTCCATCGTGCGGTACGGGTCCTGGAGGTCGGCCCAGTAGCCCATGCGGGTCGTGAGCTCTTCGAACGCGTCGGTGTGGCGGGTCACCGACTCGCGGCACTTGGCGTTGAACTCGGCGATGCCGTACGCCTCGATGTCCTGCTTGCCGGAGAAGCCGAGCTCCTTCTCCACCGCCAGCTCGACCGGCAGGCCGTGGCAGTCCCAGCCGGCCTTGCGGCCCACGTGGTAGCCGCGCATGGTGCGGAAGCGGGGGAAGACGTCCTTGAAGACGCGGGCCTCGATGTGGTGGGCACCGGGCATGCCGTTGGCGGTGGGCGGGCCCTCGTAGAACACCCACTCGGGGCGGCCCTCGGACTGCTCCAGGCTCTTGGCGAAGATCTTCTGCTCGCGCCAGAAGTCGAGCACCGCGTGTTCGAGCGCGGGCAGGTCGACCTGGGCGGGCACCTGGCGGTACTGCGGCTGCGTATTCAACGAGCTTCCTCCGGCGGACGTGCTGCCTTCCGTCGGAGGGACGAGAGCCGTGCTCCCGCGGTACCACCCTCCTTGGCTCCCCGGTGCGTCGTGTGCTCCGGTGAGCCCCCTCATTGGGGTCGCGAGCCGGTTCTAGTCGCCGTGACCGTCCCGTCACGGCTTTCTTCCGGCGGCTCCGGGGTGATCTTCACGTCGCGCTCGCCCCCGGGCTCACACCGTCCCCGGGTCGCTCTGGGCTGCGTACGCCGCTACTCGTCCCCATCCACGCTTTTCGCTGCGCCCAGTGTACGGCGCCGCGGGGACAGCGGCCGACCGGTTTTCGGCACCGCGGGGAGCGGGGGCGCCGTACGCCTTCGTTCGGCCGGGTGTGACCCGAATGCCACCGTCGGGCGTCCGGCTCCCGACGGTCCGGCCGGCAGCCGTCCCGACGGATTACCGGGCGGGGAGCTGGGCACAACGCATGCATGCTCGCCGCGCGGCACGCGGTGGGCGGGCGAATCCGGCGGCGTGCCCCGTTGCCGCGGGACCCGAGTCGATTTATCGTCCCAGCACGATTCGCGCGCAAGATCACAATATGTGAAGGGGCCGCGGCCATGGTGGCGAAGAAGACCGCCGTAGAGCAGTCGGAGGCGACTGCGAAGAACTCCGCTGCCAAGAAGACGACGGCCGCGAAGAAGACCGCGGCGAAGAAGGCCGCGGCGGAGAAGGCCGTGGCGAAGAAGATCGCCGCGGAGAAGACCGTGGCGAAGAAGGCCGCGGTGAAGCAGCAGGGCCCGGCGAAGAAGGCCGCGGCGAAGAAGACCGCGGCCAAGAAGAGCCCGGCGAAGACGAGCAGGGCCAAGGAAGTGGGCGCGGCCGAGGCCGCGGAGCAGACGGGAGCCACGACGGTGGTTGCGAAGAAGACCCCTGGCACGGCCACGGCGGCCAAGTCCGCCGTTCCCAAGGCCCGCGGCGCCGCGGACCCCGGCGACCTCGCGGTACGCCCCGGCGAGGAGCCCTGGACCCCGGAGGAGGCCGAGGAGGCGCGCGGGGAGCTGCAGTCCGAGGCCGACCGGCTGCGCACCGAGATCGACGCCTCCGAGCGGTCGCTGCAGGGCATGATGCGGGACTCCGGGGACGGCGCGGGCGACGACGAGGCGGACACCGGCAGCAAGAACATCACGCGCGAGCACGAACTGGCGCTGGCCGCCACCGCGCGCGAGGTGCTCACCCAGACCGAGCGCGCCCTGGAACGCCTGGACGCGGGCACCTACGGCCTGTGCGAGAACTGCGGCAACCCCATCGGCAAGGCGCGCATGCAGGCCTTCCCGAGGGCCACCCTGTGCGTCGAGTGCAAGCAGAAGCAGGAGCGCCGCTACTGAGCAGGTACGGGACGGAAGGCGTGCCGTACCCTCGTCCTCAGTCAGGTACCTAGGTTGAGGGACTCACGTGGCAGAGGCGGAGCGCATCATCGGTACGCCGGACACCCCGGACGCGGCCGGGGACGGACAGGAGCGGCCCGGCTCCGAGCAGGACCAGCCCCCGGAGCGCCCCCGGGGCAGGCGGCGGATCGCCGTGCTGTTCGCGGTCGCGGCGTTCGCGTACCTCCTCGACCTGGTCAGCAAGATGATCGTGGTCGCCGAGCTGGAGCACCAGGAGCCCATCGAGATCGTCGGGGACTGGCTGCGGTTCGTGGCGATCCGCAACGCGGGCGCGGCCTTCGGCTTCGGCGAGGCCTTCACCGTGATCTTCACGGTGATCGCGGCGGCCGTGATCGTCGTGATCGCCCGCCTCGCCCGCAAGCTCTACAGCCTGCCCTGGGCCATCGCGCTCGGCATGCTGCTCGGCGGCGCCCTCGGCAACCTCACCGACCGGATCTTCCGCGCGCCCGGCGTCTTCCAGGGCGCGGTCGTGGACTTCATCGCGCCCAAGCACTTCGCCGTCTTCAACCTCGCCGACTCGGCGATCGTCTGCGGTGGCATCCTGATCGTGATCCTCTCCTTCCGGGGTCTCGACCCGGACGGGACCGTCCACAAGGACTGACCGTCCACGGGGGCTGACCGTCCACGAGGCCGAGCGCGGTCGGGAGTGTCCGACCCGTCCGGCATACTCGACGGGTGAGCACGATTCCCGAGATCCGTACCCTGCCCGTGCCCGACGGCCTGGAGGGCGAGCGCGTCGACGCCGCCATCTCCCGCATGTTCGGCTTCTCCCGTACCAAGGCCGCGGAGCTCGCCGCGGCGGGCAAGGTGCAGGTCGACGGATCGGTGGTCGGCAAGTCCGAGCGCGTCCACGGCGGCGCCTGGCTCGAGGTCGAGATGCCCCAGGCGCCCGCCCCGGTGCAGGTGGTCGCCGAGCCCGTCGAGGGCATGGAGATCGTGCACGACGACGACGACGTGGTCGTGATCGTCAAGCCGGTCGGCGTCGCCGCCCACCCGTCCCCGGGCTGGAGCGGCCCGACCGTCATCGGCGGACTGGCCGCCGCCGGGTACCGCGTCTCCACCTCCGGCGCCGCCGAGCGCCAGGGCATCGTGCACCGCCTCGACGTGGGCACCTCCGGCCTGATGGTGGTCGCCAAGTCGGAGCGGGCGTACACCTCGCTCAAGCGCCAGTTCAAGGAGCGCACGGTCGACAAGCGCTACCACACGCTCGTCCAGGGCCACCCCGACCCGACCAGCGGCACCATCGACGCGCCCATCGGCCGCCACCCCCAGCACGACTACAAGTGGGCCGTCACCGCCGAGGGCAAGCCCTCGGTCACGCACTACGACCTCGTCGAGGCCTTCCGCGCCGCCTCCCTGCTCGACGTGAAGCTGGAGACCGGCCGCACCCACCAGATCCGCGTCCACATGGCCGCGCACCGCCACCCCTGCGTCGGCGACCTGACCTACGGCGCCGACCCCACGCTCGCCAAGCGGCTGCGCCTGACCCGCCAGTGGCTGCACGCCGTACGGCTCGGCTTCGAGCACCCCGGCGACGGACAGTGGGTCGAGTACGCCAGCGACTACCCCGAGGACCTCCAGCAGGCCCTGGACCTGGTCCGCGAGGAGACCTACGGATGAGCGCCCCGGACCGGGCGCCGTCGTACGAGGTGCGGGTCGCCGAGGACCTCGGTGACCGGGAGGCGTGCTTCGCGGTGCGCAAGGACGTCTTCGTCGCGGAGCAGAAGGTCCCCGAGGACATCGAGTACGACGCCTACGACGCCGACGCCGTGCACGTCCTGGCGGTCCGGGCGGACGGCGTGCCGCTGGGCACCGGCCGGCTGCTGCACGGCGCGGCCGCCGCGGCGAGGAACGGCGACGGCGACCCGGCCGTCGGCTCCCTGGGCCGGCTCGCGGTGACCGCGCAGGCCCGCGGGCTGGGCGTCGGGGCCGCGCTGGTGCGGGCCGTCGAGGAGGCGGCACGCGCGCGTGGACTCACCGCGGTGGACCTGCACGCGCAGACCCACGCCCTGGGTTTCTACGAGCGTCTGGGGTACGAGGCGTACGGACCCGAGTTCCCCGACGCCGGGATCCCCCACCGCGCGATGCGGCGCGCCCTGTAGGCGAAGGCGCCGAACGGGCTGGTGGGGCCGGTGACGTGGCAGGCTTGAGGTCCGCCGTGTGACGCCGAGACCCCGCCGGAGCGGTGACCGTGGATCAGCTGGCCCTGTTGTTCATGCTGCTGCTCGGGGCCCTGCTGAGCGTCCCCGTCGGTGCCCGGCTCGGGCTGCCGGCGCCGGTGCTGATGACGGTCCTCGGGATCGTCCTCGCGCTGCTCGACTTCGTGCCCGACGTCGACATCCCGCCCGAGCTGATCCTGCCCGCGCTGCTGCCGCCGCTGCTGTACGCGGCCGTGCGGCGCACGTCATGGAGACAGTTCGCGGCCAACAAACGCCCGATCTTCCTGCTGGCGGTCGCGCTGGTCTTCGTCACCATGACCTGCGTGGCCGCCGTGGCGAGCGCGATCGTGCCGGGGCTGCCGATCGCCGCCGCCTTCGCGCTGGGCGCCCTGGTGGCGCCGCCCGACCCGGTCGCGGCGACCGCCGTCGCCGGGCAGCTGGGACTGCCGCGCCGCCTGGTCTCCATCCTGGAGGGCGAGGGACTGTTCAACGACGTCACGGCCATCGTCCTGTACCACGTGGCCATCGCCGCGGCCGTCGGCGGCACCTTCTCGCCGTGGCGGGCCGGACTCGACCTGGTGCTGTCCGCCGTCGTCGCCGTCGCGGTCGGCCTCGCGCTGGGCTGGGCCACCAACAGGCTGCTGAGCGTGCTGGGGGACGCCACCCTGCAGATCGGCCTGACGCTGCTGGTGCCGTACGGGTCCTACGTCCTGGCCGAGGAACTGCACGGCTCCGGGGTGCTCGCGGTGCTCACCACCGCGATGTTCCTCGCCGAGTACGCCTTCGACGCCGACGACGTGATGACCCGGCTCGCCGGGCACACCGTGTGGGACGTCGTCGACACGCTCGTCACCGGCGTCGCGTTCGGGCTGGTCGGCCTGGAGCTGAACAACGCGATCCGCACGGCCTCCGGACGCTGGACCGAACTGCTCGGCTGGGCCGCGGCGACCGCCGGCGTGGTGATCCTGGTGCGGCTGGTGTGGCTGCTGCCGGCCACCTGGCTGACCCAGCGGCTGCACGCCGGACGCGACCACGAGGAGGACATTCCCACGTCCTGGCGGGAGACCGTCGTCATGTGGTGGTCGGGGATGCGGGGCGTCGCCTCGGTCGCGCTGGCGCTCGCGATCCCGCTGGAGACGGACGACGGGGCAGCCTTCCCCCACCGCGAGGAGATCGTCTTCATCGCGTTCGGCGTGATCATGGTCACGCTGCTGCTGCAGGGGCTGACCCTGCCGTGGCTGGTGGGCCGGCTCGGGGTGCGGGCGGACACCGAGCGGGAGAAGGAGTACGAGAAGGAGCTGGCCGTACGGGCGGCCAGGGCGGCGAAGCAGCGGCTCAGGGAGATCGAGTCGGTCGAGGAGCTGCCGGAGGAGCTGTCCGAGCAGATGCTGCGGCGGGCCTTCGACATCGGGATGCGGATCAGCCCCGACGTCGCGGACGAGGAGCGGCGCGAGGCGCAGGAACAGCGGGCCCGCCGGCTGAAGCGGATCCGCCGTATCCAGGGCGAGATGATGAGCGCCGCGCGCCACGAGGTGCTGGCCGCCCGCAGCGAACCCGGAGCCGACCCGGAGATCGTGGACCGGGTACTGCGCCACCTCGACGTGCGCAGCCTGCGCTGAGGCGAGCCCGCCTCAGCGCAGGTCACACTCTTCGGCGCAGGTCACAAGCTCTTCGCCGGCTGCTCCGGGAAGCGGCGGGGGGCGCCGTCGGGGGAGCGGCGGGGGCGCGGGGCACCGTCGTGGGACGGGCGCGGGGGCGCGTCCGCCGTGCTGACCCGCGGCAGGGCGTACGGGTGCTCGTCGGCGAGCCAGCGGATCATCCCCTCGCGGACCGTGACCCGCACCGTCCAGATGTCGTCCGCGTCCTTGGCCGTCACCAGGGCCCGCACCTGCATGGTGTTCGGGGTGGTGTCCGTGACGGTCAGGTTGTAGTCGCGGCCGTCCCAGGCAGGGCACTGGCGCAGGATGTCGCGCAGCCGCTCGCGCATCGGCTCCAGCGGCGCCGAGTGGTCGAGGTGCCAGAAGACCGTCCCGGTCATCTGAGGTGTGCCGCGCGACCAGTTCTCGAACGGCTTGGACGTGAAGTACGACACGGGCATGGTGATCCGGCGCTCGTCCCAGGTGCGTACGGTCAGGAACGTGAGGGTGATCTCCTCGACGGTGCCCCACTCCCCGTCCACCACGACCGTGTCACCCATGCGCACCATGTCGCCGAAGGCGATCTGGAACCCGGCGAACATGTTGCTGAGCGTGGACTGCGCGGCGATGCCGGCCACGATGCCGAGCAGACCGGCCGAGGCCAGCAGCGACGCGCCCGCCGCGCGCATCGCC
Organism: Streptomyces sp. WG7; assembly: GCF_049975785.1. Classification (NCBI taxonomy): domain Bacteria; kingdom Bacillati; phylum Actinomycetota; class Actinomycetes; order Kitasatosporales; family Streptomycetaceae; genus Streptomyces; species Streptomyces sp. WG7. Next base: position 158,021 of record NZ_JBNGGE010000007.1, on the reverse strand, counting down.
GGGAACGTCAGCAGCATCGACGACACGGCGACCACGCCGACGACCGCCGAGACCACCCGCATGATCAGCGACACCTGGGTCCGGACGCGCCGGACCCGGGCCGGGTTCCGCTGGGCGTGGGCGTGGGCGTAGCGGGAGTACGACGTCTCGACGACCGCCGCGGCGATCCGGATCACCAGCCAGGCCGCCGAGCCGATCAGCACCAGCGTCAGCGCCCGGCCGACCCCCTCCCGGTGGTCGGGGAACACCTGTGCCTCGACGTACGACCCTCTCAGCAGCGCCGCGCAGAGGAAGAGCTGGTAGGGGATGCGGGCACGGCGCAGCAGGCCCCACAGAGGCGTCTCGGGGTGCCGTCCGTCGGCCTTGCGCAGCAAGAGGTCGGTGGCCCAGCCGATGACCAGGGTCAGCAGGACGGAGCCGCCGACCACGGTCAGCGGGCGGAGTATGGTCTCCATCCCTCGAACGTAACCGCCCGCGCCGCGCAGTGAACCTGTGACTTCCGTCCCGTCCCGGGTATCGCCGCGACCGCGTTGTCACACCCGGCTGGCACCATGGCCCCATGAACATCGTGCTCTTTCACTCGACCCTTGGCCCCAGGCCCGCGGTGCGGCAGGCCGCCGACCGGCTGCGCGACGCCGGGCACCGGGTGTGGACCCCGGACCTCTTCGAGGGCCGGACGTTCGACACGGTCGAGGAGGGCATGGCCCACCAGGAGGAGATCGGCAAGGAGGAGCTGCTGAAGCGGGCCGTGCTGGCCGCCGCCCCCTATTCCGAACGGGGACTGGTGTACGCCGGGTTCTCGCTCGGCGCCTCCATCGCCCAGACCCTCGCCGTCGGCGACCACCGCTCCCGGGGACTGCTGCTCCTGCACGGCACCTCGGACATCGCGGCCACCGCCTCCGTCGACGACCTGCCGGTCCAGCTGCACGTCGCCGAGCCGGACGCCTTCGAGACGGACGACTGGCTCAGCGCCTGGTATCTCCAGATGGGCCGGATCGGCGCCGACGTCGAGGTGTACAGATACGCCGGGGCCGGCCACCTCTACACCGACCCCGACCTGCCCGACTACGACGAGGAGGCCGCCGAGGCCACCTGGCGGGTGGCCCTCGGCTTCCTGGAGACGCTGGACGCGGACGCGTCTCAGACCGGGGCGTAGACGCGCTCGACCCGCTGCGTGCCACTGCGGGTGCGGTACGAACGGGCCCACTTCGAGGTGGCGTCCGGGTCGGTCCGGTCGGAGACGACGTAGTAGTCCATCTGCGTCCGGTCCGCGGTGATGTCCAGCACGCCGTAACCGTGCCGGTCGGTGTCGACCCAGCGGACGTGCCGGTTCGCGGCCCGGATGACCGGTGCGGCGATCGCCGAGACCGTGCCCTCGGGGACCTTCACGATGTCGTCGAGGTTGTCGGAGGTCACCGAGGTGACGACGAACTCCGTGGCGGCCGAGGCGGACAGCGGGTACGTGGCGGCGTTGTGCGGCACGTCGTTGGCCCACGCCATGTGGATGTCACCGGTCAGGAACACCGTGTTGCGGATGGCGTGCGCGCGCAGGTGGGCCAGGAGTTCGCGGCGGTCGTCGGTGTACCCGTCCCACTGGTCGGTGTTGAGGGCGAGGCCCTCCTTGGGCAGGCCGAGCAGTTCGGCGAGCGGCTTCAGCAGTTCGGCGGGGATCGACCCGACGGCGAACGGCGAGATCATCACCGAGTTGCCGACCAGCCGCCACGTGGTGTCGGAGGAGGCGAGCCCGGACTTCAGCCAGTCCATCTGGGCGCGGCCGGTGAGGGTGCGGTCCGGGTCGTCGACCTCGCCGTCGCCGAGCGCCACCTGCTGCGAGCGGAAGGTGCGCAGGTCCAGCAGCGACAGGTCGGCCAGCCTGCCGAAGCGCAGCCGGCGGTAGGTGGTGCCGGCGATCGCGGGGCGCACCGGCATCCACTCGAAGTAGGCCTGCTTGGCGGCGGCCTGACGCGCCGCCCAGGTGCCCTCGGCGCCCTCGGTGTGGTTCTCGGCGCCGCCCGACCAGGCGTCGTTGGCGATCTCGTGGTCGTCCCAGATCGCCACGACCGGTGCGGCGGCGTGCAGCGCCTGGAGGTCGGGGTCGGTCTTGTAACGCCCGTGCCGGACGCGGTAGTCGGCGAGCGTGAGGATCTCGTGGGCGGGCGCGTGCGGCCGTACGACGGTGTCGCGGGCGCCGTACTCGCCGGTGCCGTACTCGTAGATGTAGTCGCCCAGGTGCAGCCAGGCGTCCAGGTCGCCGCGGGCCGCGAGGTGCCGGTACGACGAGAAGTGGCCGGCCTCCCAGTTGGCGCAGGAGACCACGCCGAAGCGCAGGCCCGTGACGGCCGCGTCGGGGGCGGGGGCGGTGCGGGTGCGGGCGGCGGGGGAGTCGGTGGGGCCGGCGGAGAAGCGGAACCAGTAGTCCGTGGCGGGCGCCAGGCCCCGGATGTCGGCCTTGACGGTGTGGTCGGAGGTTGCTGTCGCCGTGGTGGACCCCTTGGCGACGATGTTCGTGAACGCCGCGTCCGTGGCGACGACCCAGCTCACCTCGGTGTCCGGCCCGGCACCGGAGCCCGGTATGGACTCGGGCGTCGGGGTCACCCGGGTCCACAGCAGGACGCCGTCGGGCAGGGGGTCGCCGGAGGCGACGCCGTGCAGGAAGGCGGGGGCGACGCCTGCGGCACCGGCGGGCAGCGCCGTGACGAGCGGGGCGGCCAGGACGGCGCCGGCCGCCGCGGCCTTGACGACCGTACGGCGGCTCGGGGTACGGGTGTTCGCGCTGTCGGCGGACGGCGCGCCGGTGTTCTCGGATGATCTGTGTCGACTGGTCACGACCGATCAGGTTACTGATCGGTATGCGCGCGGGCGGGCGAACTCGCAAAAGTTCGCCCGCCCGTCGGCCGTGCTTCGATGCGGTGTCACCCCTGCCAGGGGTCACCCCGGCGGCGACCCCGGGCGGTGATCCCCGGCAGGGGTCACGCGGGGATCACGCGGGGATCACTTGGTGACGCCCGCGTCCTTGAGCGCCTTCTGCCACTCGGCGTCGGTGCCCGGGGTCTCGATCACCTTGTCGTTGATCTTGATGGTGGGGGTCGAGTCGACGCCCTCGGCGTTCTGGAAGGAATCGCTCATCTTCATCGCCCAGGCGTCGTAGGTGCCCTTCTCCACGGCGTCCTGGAACTTCTTGTTGTTCTTCAGGGCGTCGACCGTGTCCGCCACCTTGATCAGGTAGTCGTCCTTGGCGAACTCGTCGGTCGACTCCGACGGGTGGTGCTCGGCGGAGTACAGCGCGGTCTTGTAGTCGATGAACGCCTCGGGGCTGACGTTCAGCGCGGCGCCGAGCGCGCTCAGCGCGTTCTTCGATCCCTCGCCGCCGAGGTTCCCGTCGAGGAAGGTGCCGATCGTGAAGGAGAGCTTGTAGGTGCCGTCCTCCATGCCCTTGTTGACGGCCTCGCCGACGCCCTGCTCGAAGGAGGCGCAGCCGGGGCAGCGCGGGTCCTCGTAGAGGTGGACGACGTGGTCGCTCTTGGAGTCGCCGAGGGTGACCGTGGTGCCGTTCTTGCCGGAGGTGTTGGCCGGGGCCGTCACCTTGGCGTCGGCGGCCTTCTCCCAGCCCGAGGGCTCGTTCATCTGCATGACGGCGTAGCCGATGCCGCCGGCTATCGCCAGCACGCCGACGATGGAGCAGGCCACGACGACCTGCCGCTTGGCCTTGTCGCGCTTGGCCTGACGCTCGCGCTCCTGGCGCAGGCGCTCACGGGCCGCCGTCTTGGCCGCCTGGCTGTTCCGCTTGCTCATGGTGGTGATCTCTCCGGGGACGCGCACACAGGGGTGTGCGGAATACGTATGGGGGGACTGCCGGTACTCGGTGACGGGTCACACGAGGACGACCGAGCGCGGTGGTCCTCGCCGTCCCAGGGAGTGCGTGAGGATCCGCTCGCGGGCGCCGGTGGTGCGGCGGGCCGGGGCCGCCGGGCGGCGCACCGCCGTCGGGGCCCGGCGTACGCTCACGGCCGCGACGGCGAGCAGCAGCGGCCGGAAGGTGGTCGCGGCCACCGCGCTCAGCAGCTGGGCCAGTGCCCGCTCGCCGCGCCGCAGCCAGGCCGCCGCCAGCAGGCCGACGCCGACGTGCGCGCCGAGCAGCAGCCAGGCGGTCGCCGGGCCGGCGCCGGTGAGCACGGTCGCCAGCCGGTCGGTCTCCGCGCCGGTCACCCGGGTCAGCGGGGCGGCGACACCGGCGTGGACGCCGGTCCCGTCGCCGCACAGCACGTCGAAGCCCACGGAGCGCAGCGGGCCGGTGACCGGGCCGCCCGTCCGTCCGTAGCAGACGTGCTGGCCGGTGGTGAAGACCGTGTCGGCGGCCAGCTCCAGCGGGATCAGCAGGGCGGCGATCCGCCCGAAGCCGCGCTCGCGCCGCCCGGCCAGGGCGTACGCGATCAGGAACACGGCGGCGGCGACCGCGGCCACGGTGGGCAGCGGCAGCGGGACCCCGGACAGCAGCACGTGCGACGCGGTGCTGAGGGTCACGACGAGTGCCGTGAACAGCGCCGCGCGTACGGCTCTGAGCGGGGTTCCGGATATGTCCATAGCGATAGCAGAGTGTGTCATGGGGCCCGGTAAGGGACCCCTAAAGGGTTCCTGTGAGAGAGCCGACGGTTACAGACCCGGAATCCGGCCGTTGCGGAACAGGTCGACGAAGGTCTGGTGGTCGGCACGCGCGCGTGCGCCGTAGCGGTGCGCGAAGTCGACCAGCAGGGGCGCGAAACCCTCCTCGTCGGCGGCGATCGCCGCGTCGATGGCACGCTCGGTCGAGAAGGGCACCAGGGACTCGCCGGACTGGTCGTCCGCCGCCGCGTGCATCGTGGCCGTGGCCCGGCCCAGGTCGGCGACGACCTCGGCGATCTCCTCCGGGTCGTCGATGTCGCCCCAGTCCAGGTCGACGGCGTACGGCGAGACCTCGGCGACCAGCTGGCCCGAGCCGTCCAGCTCGGTCCAGCCCAGCCACGGGTCGGCGTGTGCCTGGAGGGCGCGCTGGGAGATCACCGTGCGGTGGCCCTCGTGCTGGAAGTAGTCCCGGATGGCCTGGTCGGTGATGTGCCGGGAGACCGCCGGGGTCTGGGCCTGCTTGACGTAGATCACGACGTCGTTCTCCAGGGCGTCGCTGTTGCCCTCCAGGAGGATGTTGTACGAGGGCAGGCCGGCCGAGCCGATGCCGATGCCGCGGCGGCCGACGACGTCCTTCACGCGGTAGGAGTCCGGGCGGGCCAGGGAGGACTCCGGGAGCGTCTCCAGGTAGCCGTCGAAGGCCGCGAGCACCTTGTAGCGCGTGGCGGCGTCCAGCTCGATGGAGCCGCCGCCCGGGGCGAAGCGGCGCTCGAAGTCACGGATCTCGGTCATCGACTCGAGCAGCCCGAAGCGGGTCAGGGAGCGGGCGACGCGCAGCGCGCCCAGCAGCGGCCCCTCCGCGGTGTCCAGGGTGAACGGCGGCACCTCGTCGCTCTTGGCGCCGGTGGCGAGGGCGTGGATGCGCTCGCGGTACGCGCCCGCGTACACCCGCACCAGCTCGGTGATCTGCTCGTCGCTGAACGCCTTCGCGTACCCGATCAGCGCGACGGAGGCGGCGAAGCGCTTGAGGTCCCAGGTGAAGGGGCCGACGTAGGCCTCGTCGAAGTCGTTGACGTTGAAGATCAGCCGGCCGGTGGAGTCCATGTACGTGCCGAAGTTCTCCGCGTGCAGGTCGCCGTGGATCCACACCCGCGAGGTGCGCTCGTCCAGGTACGGCCCGCCGCTCTTCGGACCGAACTCCTGGTCGACGGTCAAATCATGGTAAAAGAGGCATGCCGTGCCGCGGTAGAAAGCGAAGGCCGAGGCCGCCATCTTCCGGAACTTCACGCGGAACGCCGCCGGATCCGCGGCCAGCAGCTGGCCGAAGGCGGTGTCGAAGACGGCGAGGATCTCCTCGCCGCGGTGCTCCTCGTTGAGCTGCGGGACCGACATGCCTGGTGCCTCCTGGTGCGGGTGGTGCGCGACGAGTGGAGCGGATCTCCACTCGGACCAACGTTCGAAGAGGTGCGGGAGTGCCCGCGCCGGGGGTCCGCCCCGACACGCGGGCCCGCCCCCGAAGGTACGCGGGGATGCCCCCGGAGTGTCAGTGCCGAGGCATAGACTTCGACGCTGACCCCCCGGACTGACCGCCGCCCGCCGCCAGCCCGTCACCCGCCCGTCGCCCGACCACCGCCCCTCGACGAGGCGCTTCGCGCCACAGCCCTGATTTGGAGGCCGAACGTGTCCAAGCCGCCGTTCACGCACCTGCACGTCCACACCCAGTACTCGCTGCTGGACGGTGCCGCGCGGCTGAAGGACATGTTCGACGCCTGCAATGAGATGGGCATGACGCACATCGCCATGTCCGACCACGGCAACCTGCACGGGGCGTACGATTTCTTCCATTCCGCGAAGAAGGCCGGAGTCACCCCGATCATCGGGATCGAGGCGTATGTCGCCCCCGAGTCGCGCCGCAACAAGCGCAAGATCCAGTGGGGCCAGCCGCACCAGAAGCGGGACGACGTCTCCGGTTCGGGCGGTTACACCCACAAGACCATGTGGGCGACCAACAGCACCGGCCTGCACAACCTCTTCCGCCTCTCCTCCGACGCGTACGCCGAGGGCTGGCTGCAGAAGTGGCCCCGGATGGACAAGGAGACCATCTCCCAGTGGTCCGAGGGGATCGTGGCCTCCACCGGCTGCCCCTCCGGCGAGGTGCAGACCCGCCTGCGCCTAGGCCACTTCGACGAGGCCCTGAAGGCGGCCGCCGACTACCAGGACATCTTCGGCAAGGACCGGTACTTCCTGGAGCTGATGGACCACGGCATCGAGATCGAGCACCGGGTCCGCGACGGCCTGCTGGAGATCGGCAAGAAGCTCGGCATCCCGCCGCTGGTGACGAACGACTCGCACTACACCTACGCGCACGAGGCGACCGCCCACGACGCCCTGCTGTGCATCCAGACCGGCAAGAACCTCTCCGACCCGGACCGCTTCCGGTTCGACGGCACCGGCTACTACCTGAAGTCGACGGACGAGATGTACGCCATCGACTCCTCCGACGCCTGGCAGGAGGGCTGCGCCAACACGCGCCTGATCGCCGAGATGATCGACACCACCGGCATGTTCGAGAAGCGCGACCTCATGCCGAAGTTCGACATCCCCGAGGGCTTCACCGAGGTCACCTGGTTCCAGGAGGAGGTCCGCCGGGGCATGGCGCGCCGCTTCCCCGGCGGCGTCCCGGAGGACCGCCAGAAGCAGGCCGAGTACGAGATGGACGTCATCATCCAGATGGGGTTCCCGGGCTACTTCCTCGTGGTCGCCGACTTCATCATGTGGGCGAAGAACCAGGGCATCGCGGTGGGCCCCGGCCGAGGCTCCGCGGCCGGTTCCATCGTGGCGTACGCCATGGGCATCACCGACCTCGACCCGATCCCGCACGGTCTGATCTTCGAGCGGTTCCTCAACCCCGAGCGCGTCTCCATGCCCGACGTCGACATCGACTTCGACGAGCGCCGGCGCGTCGAGGTGATCAGGTACGTGACGGAGAAGTACGGCGCCGACAAGGTCGCCATGATCGGCACGTACGGCAAGATCAAGGCGAAGAACGCCATCAAGGACTCCGCGCGCGTGCTGGGCTACCCGTACGCGATGGGCGACCGGCTCACCAAGGCGATGCCCGCCGACGTCCTCGGCAAGGGCATCGACCTCAACGGCATCACGGACCCCACGCACCCGCGCTACAGCGAGGCCGGCGAGATCCGCTCGATGTACGAGAACGAGCCGGACGTGAAGAAGGTCATCGACACCGCCAAGGGCGTCGAGGGCCTGGTGCGGCAGATGGGCGTGCACGCCGCCGGCGTGATCATGTCCAGCGAGCCCATCGTCGACCACGCCCCCATCTGGGTGCGGCACACCGACGGCGTGACCATCACGCAGTGGGACTACCCGCAGTGCGAGTCGCTCGGCCTGCTGAAGATGGACTTCCTCGGCCTGCGCAACCTCACGATCATGGACGACGCCGTCAAGATGGTGAAGTCCAACAAGGGCATCGACCTCGACCTGCTGTCGCTGCCGCTGGACGACCCCAAGACCTTCGAGCTGCTCCAGCGGGGCGACACGCTCGGCGTTTTCCAGTTCGACGGCGGGCCGATGCGTTCGCTGCTGCGGCTGATGAAGCCCGACAACTTCGAGGACATCTCCGCCGTCTCCGCGCTCTACCGTCCCGGCCCGATGGGCATGGACTCGCACACCAACTACGCGCTGCGCAAGAACGGCCTGCAGGAGATCACGCCGATCCACAAGGAGCTGGAGGAACCCCTCCAGGAGGTGCTGTCCGTCACCTACGGCCTGATCGTCTACCAGGAGCAGGTGCAGAAGGCCGCCCAGATCATCGCGGGCTACTCGCTCGGTGAGGCCGACATCCTCCGCCGCGTGATGGGCAAGAAGAAGCCCGACGAACTGGCGAAGAACTTCGTCCTCTTCCAGGAGGGCGCCCGCAAGAAGGGTTACAGCGACGAGGCCATCCAGGCCCTGTGGGACGTTCTGGTCCCCTTCGCCGGCTACGCCTTCAACAAGGCGCACTCGGCCGCGTACGGACTGGTCTCGTACTGGACCGCGTACCTGAAGGCGAACCACCCCGCCGAGTACATGGCCGGTCTGCTCACCTCGGTCAAGGACGACAAGGACAAGTCGGCCGTCTACCTGAACGAGTGCCGGCGCATGGGCATCAAGGTCCTCCCGCCCAACGTCAACGAGTCCATGTCGAACTTCGCCGCGCAGGGCGACGACGTGATCCTCTTCGGCCTCTCCGCCGTCCGCAACGTCGGCACCAACGTCGTCGAGTCGATCATCAGGTGCCGCAAGGCCAAGGGGAAGTACGCCTCCTTCCCCGACTACCTCGACAAGGTGGAGGCGGTCGTCTGCAACAAGCGGACGACGGAGTCGCTGATCAAGGCCGGCGCCTTCGACGAGATGGGGCACACCCGCAAGGGCCTCACCGCGCAGTACGAGCCGATGATCGACAACGTGGTCGCGGTCAAGCGCAAGGAGGCCGAGGGCCAGTTCGACCTCTTCGGCGGCATGGGCGAGGAGGCGCACGACGAGCCCGGCTTCGGACTCGACGTCGTCTTCGGCGAGGACGAGTGGGACAAGACCTATCTCCTCGCCCAGGAGCGGGAGATGCTCGGTCTCTACGTCTCCGACCACCCGCTCTTCGGCCTGGAGCACGTGCTGTCCGACAAGGCCGACGCGGGTATCTCCCAGCTCACCGGCGGTGACTTCGGCGACGGCGCGGTCGTCACCATCGGCGGCATCATCTCCGGTCTCCAGCGCAAGATGACCAAGCAGGGCAACGCCTGGGCCATCGCCACCGTCGAGGACCTGGCCGGCTCCATCGAGTGCATGTTCTTCCCGGCGACGTACCAGCTGGTGTCCACCCAACTCGTCGAGGACGCGGTGGTGTTCGTCAAGGGGCGGCTGGACAAGCGGGAGGACGTGCCCCGGCTGGTCGCCATGGAGCTGATGGTCCCCGACCTGTCCAACGCGGGCACCAACGCGCCCGTGGTACTCACGATCCCGGCGACCCGGGTCACCCCGCCGATGGTCAGCCGGCTCGGCGAGATCCTGACCCACCACCGGGGCGACAGCGAGGTCCGGATCAAGCTCCAGGGGCCGACGAAGACGACGGTGCTGCGTCTGGACCGGCACCGGGTGAAGCCCGATCCGGCCCTGTTCGGCGACCTGAAGGTGCTGCTCGGGCCGTCCTGCCTGGCGGGCTGAGCGGCCGAGGCGGCCGAAAGGGCTGAGCGGCCGAAGGGGCCGAAGGGGCCGAGCCTCCGAAGTGTCCAGGGCGTCCGAAGCGCCCGACGTGCCCGAGGGGCGCACCCGTTGCCGGGTGCGCCCCTCGGGCATGCGGGGCGCAACGGCCCGTCGTACGGGTGTCAGTTGTGGCCGAAGCGCTTCTGCCGCTTGCGGGAGGCGACGTCGCCGGGCGTCAGCTGCGGGCCGTGCTGCTCCTCGCGGTCCATCACGGGCGTCTCGGCCGCCTTCTGGGTGTGCTGTGACTGAGGCTGCTTACGCTCACGGGTGTTCTTGTTCTTGGCCATGGTGATCTACCTCCTGAGGGGGATCTGGGGGCCAGGTCCGGGATCAGATTCACATAGGCCAACGAAGAACGCATATCGGGCAATTACCATCCGTGATGTGGACCGCCGAGGCGCGAGGTCGAACGGCTCGCGCGGAAACGCCACGCCGAAGATCGAGTTCGGGCCGTTAACCTCCGCGTGGTCGGGCAGACTCGAAGGAAGCCCGAAGCAAACCTCCCGGAAAGAGGGTGGATCGCGTGGACCGCTGCATCGTCCTGGTGGACGCCGGGTATCTGCTGGGGGCCGCCGCCAGTCTCCTCGCCGGAGAGCCCTCGCGCTCGCGCATCACCGTCGATCACGCCGCCCTCATCCAGGGGCTCCGCGATCGCGCCGAGTCCGACACGCAGCAGCCCCTGCTGCGCATCTACTGGTTCGACGGCGCCCCCGACCGCGTCCCCCAGCCCGAACACCGCCGGCTGCGCGTGATGCCCCGGGTCACCGTCCGGCTCGGCGCCCTCACCCGCAGCGACGGCCGCTGGGCGCAGAAGGGCGTGGACGCCGCCATGCACGCCGAGCTGACCGAGCTGGCCCGCAACCGCGCCTGCTCCGACGTCGTCCTGGTGACCGGCGACGGCGACCTGCTGCCCGGCATGATGGCCGCCAAGGAGCACGGCGTCGCCGTCCACCTGTGGGCCGTACAGGCCGCCGACGGCGACTACAACCAGTCCGAGGACCTGGTCGCCGAGGCCGACGAGCGACGCGTGCTGGACCGTACGTGGATCACCAAGGCCGTACGCGCCAAGGAACTCGGCGGGATCTGCGCGCCGCCGCCCGTGCCCCGCCCCGAGATCGCCGCGATCCTCTCCGCACCGCTGCCCGAGTCCGCCCTCTCCGCGGCCGCCGAACGGCCCGCCGAGGAACCGGAGCACCCCACCGCGACCGGCGCCGCCGCCCGCAACGGCACCGCGGAGCGCGTGGCACCCGCCAAAGGCGTCCCCACCCCCAAGGACCTCGCCGCGCTGCGCGCCCCCGGCCCCCACCCCGCCCCGCACCCCCCGACCGCCACCCTGCGCTGGTCCTCGGACAAGGGATGGGTCGACCGGTCCGCCGCCGATCCGTCCGAGGCCGTCTCGATGCCGACGCTGGCCCAGCTCACCACGGCCGAGCAGCGCTGGGCCGACCGCGAGGAGGACATCACCACGGTCGGCGGCGACCCGTACGAGGTCGGGCAGGTCTTCGCCCGCCGCTGGCTGGAGCGCCTCGGCGACCACGGACACCTGCAGAAGCTCTCCGGTATGTACCCCCGCATCCCGCACCGCGTCGACGGGGAACTGCTGCGCTACGCGGCCCGCTTCGGGCTGCTGGCCCACAAGGACGACCAGATCGACGAGCACGACCGGTACGCGATCCGGGCCGGGTTCTGGCGGGAGGTCGACGTCCGGACGGCGACCGAGCGCACCCCCGCGGCGGAGTGAGGCACTCCGGCCCTCTTCCGGGTTCCTCCCGCCGGCTCCTCCCGGGTCCCCCCGGCCGAATCGACACTTATGGGCGGACCCGAGGGCGGGGCTGAGGGACGGACCCCGTAGTCTCGTCCCTTGTGAGTACGCGCGCGGCACAGGCACTTCGACCCGGCGGCGATGCCGTGTGCGTGGTGCGCGGGCTGACCAAGACCTATCCGCCGGTACGCGGCCGGCGCGGCGTTCCCGCGACCGACGAGGTGCGGGCCACCGACGACGTGACCCTGGAGATCCGCCGCGGTGAGATCTTCGGACTGCTCGGGCCGAACGGTGCCGGCAAGTCCACCCTCGTACGCCAGCTCACCGGGCTGATGCGGCCCGACGCGGGCAGCGTGGAGATCCTCGGGCACGACATCGTCCGCCACCCGGAGCGGGCCGCGCGGATCCTCGCCTACCTCGGGCAGGAGTCCAGTGCCCTGGACGAGCTGACCGTGTCGCTCGCCGCCGAGACCACCGGACGGCTGCGCGGCCTGGAGGTGCGGCAGGCGCGCGCCGAGCGGGACGCCGTCCTCGACGAGCTGGGCCTGACGCCGCTCGCCGCCCGCCCGATCAAGAAGCTCTCCGGCGGGCAGCGCCGCCTGGCCTGCTTCGCCGCCGCTCTGGTGGGGGAGCGCTCGCTGCTCGTCCTGGACGAGCCGACCACCGGCATGGACCCGGTGGCCCGGCGCGCGGTGTGGGGGGCCGTCGACCGGCGGCGCGCCGAGCGCGGCACCACCGTGCTGCTCGTCACCCACAACGTCATCGAGGCCGAGACCGTCCTCGACCGGGTCGCCGTCCTCGACCGGGGGCGCGTCATCGCCTGCGACACGCCCTCCGGACTCAAGGAGAAGGTCGCCGGCGAGGTCCGCGTCGACCTGGTGTGGCGCGAGAGCGCACCGCTGCACGTGCCGGAGGTCGCCGCCCTGCGCGACCGCGCCGCCGAGTCGGGACGCCGCTGGACGCTGCGGCTCGCCCCCGAGGAGGCCCGCGCGGTCGTCGCCACCGTCACCGGCGGCGCCGCCTTCGCCGCCCTGGACGACTTCACACTCGCCACGCCCAGCCTGGAGGACGTGTACCTGGCGCTGGGCGGCGCCGCGCGGCAGGGGCTGGTGAGGGCTTGAGCACCCGAACGGTGAGCACACCGGCCGCCGCGTCCGTACCCGTCAGGGCGACCGCTTCGAAGGACAGCGACCGAAGCCTCGAACGACCCAACGAAGGGGAGCAGCGCGACGTGAGTGTCGTACCCGCCGATGTCCTGCCGGGCGGTGCCCTGGCCGCCGACGAGCAGGGCGCCGCCGGCGCGGCCGAGCTCGGCCCCAAGGCACGGCTGTGGCCCTCCCTGGTGGCCGTCTACCGGGCGCAGCTGTCCCGGGCGCGGGTCGCGCGCATCCCGCTGCTGTTCGTGGCCACCTTCCAGTCGATCGGCATCATGATCCTGATGCGCGGGGTCGTGGACGGCGGTGGCGAGGCACAGGCCGTGGTCGCCGGGTCGGCGGTGCTGGTCGTGGCCTTCGTCGCGCTGAACCTCCTCGCCCAGTACTTCGGCCAGCTGCGCGCCAGCGGCGGCCTCGACCACTACGCGACGCTGCCCGTGCCCCCGGCCGCCGTCGTGCTGGGCGCGGCGGGCGCGTACGCGTCCTTCACCGTGCCGGGGACCGTGGTGACGGCGGTGTTCGGATGCCTGCTGTTCGGGCTGCCGATGACGCACCTGTGGGTGCTGGTGGCGGTGATCCCGCTGGCGGGCGCCGCGCTGGCCGGGCTGGGCGCGGCCCTGGGACTGCTCGCGCCCCGGCCGGAGCTCGCCACCCTCCTCGGCCAGCTGGGCATGTCCGCGGCGCTGCTGCTGGGCGTGCTGCCGGCCGAGCGGATGCCCGAGGTGGTCCGCCTGGCCCGGGACCTGCTGCCCTCCACGTACGGCGTGGAGGCCTTCGCGCGCACCTTCGGGGAACGGCCCGACTGGGCCTTCGTCCTCGGGGACCTCGCGGTGTGCGCCGTGGTCGGCGTGATCTCGCTGGCCGTCGCGACCTGGGCGTACCGCCGGGCCGCCGTCCGGTGACGCGCCGCACAGGCGGGTTTGGCACGATGGCGGGGTGACCGCACCTCTTACTCCGCCACCGCCACCGAACGAACACTCGTCGTATCAGGGCGGGCCGGTGCCGCCGCCCGTCGGTGCGCACGCGCTGGGCACCGGGTCCGGCGCCACGCGCGACCACCACGGCGAACAGGACGGCCCCGGGATGTTGACCGAAGTGCGTCAGGCGGCCGTGACCGTGGCGGCGGTGGCGCTCTCCGGCGCGCTGCTGGGGGTGCTGTGGTGGCAGCTGGCACCGAGCGTGCCGCTGGTCGGCGGCGTGCTGGGTGACAGCTGGGCGGTCGTCCCCGAAAACCCCGAGGGCGAGCGGGTGGTCGGCGTGGACGGCGTGTTCACGCTGCTCGCGCTGGCGTTCGGCGCGCTCAGCGCGGTGGTCGTCTTCCTGCTGCGGCGGCGCGGGGGCGTACCGCTGGTGGTGGCGCTGGGCGTCGGCGGGCTGCTCGGGTCGCTGCTGGCGTGGCGGGTCGGGGTGTGGCTGGGGCCCACCCAGGACGTGATCGCCCACGCGAAGGACGTGGGCCAGGGGGTGACGTTCTCCGCACCGATGGAGCTGGGCGCGAAGGGTGCGCTGCTGGTGTGGTCGGTGACGGCGCTGGCGGTGCATCTGGGACTGACGGGGCTGTTCGGGCCCAGGGATCCGGAGCCGGACCCCTGGCCGGAGTCGCGGCGGTATCCGCCGGGGCCGATGGGGGAGAAGTCGGCGTAGGCCCCCGCTGGGCGGGGCGGTGGCGGCCGTGGTTCGCCCTGCGCTTTTCGACGCGCCACCTGCGTTTGCGGGTCCTTCTGCGACATGTCCTGCCTGATCAGCCGGGAACCGGGCGTCCGCCGAGCGGATGCGCGGGACTACGCGCGTCCGATCGGGGCGAGGACCGCTTCCGTCAGCCTGGCCAGGTCGTCGGGGGCGAGTTCGACCTCCAGGCCGCGGCGGCCCGCCGAGACGCAGATCGTGGCGTGGCCCGAGGCGGACGCGTCCAGGACCGTCGGGAGCCTCTTGCGCTGCCCCAGCGGGGAGATGCCGCCCCGCACATAGCCCGTGGTGCGCTCGGCCAGGGCCGGGTCGGCCATCGCCGCGCGCTTGCCGCCCACCGCGGCCGCCAGCGCCTTCAGGTCCAGCTGGCCGGCCACCGGCACCACGGCGACCGTCAGCGCGCCGTCGACGTCCGCCACCAGCGTCTTGAAGACCCGCTCCGGCGAGACGCCCATCGCCTCGGCCGCCTCCTCGCCGTAGGACGGGTGGGCGGGATCGTGCTCGTACGCGTGGACCGTGTAGGCCGCTCCGGCCGCCGCGAGCGCCACCGTCGCGGGGGTGCCGCCGGACTGCTGCTGTTTCTTCGGCTTCTTCGCCATCCGGGCCAGTACCTCAGTTGAGACTCGTGGGACCGCGCGTCAGGTCCGACGCCGGCAACGACGGCAGCGTACGGATGACGGCCGTCTCGGAGCGAAGGAGTTTCAGCTCGTCCCTCAGACGGGAGGCGGTGTCCGGGGCCTGGAGCAGACGCTGCTTGGTCGGCGTGTCGAGCACCATCGCGGCGGCGACCAGGTAGGAGACCACACCCGGTTCGTCCGGGAGTTCGGCGCCGGTCGCCAGCGACCGTTCGCGGGCCCCCGCCAGCCGCTTCTGGTACTGCCGGAAGGACCGCAGCACCCCTTCGGCCAGCGCCCCCGCCTCGTCACCGGCCTCCTCGGCCAGCGGCTCCAGCTCGGCCGTCAGGAACGGGCCCGAGGCGTCCACCGAGAGCAGCCGCACCCGGTTCGTACCGGTCGCCAGCACCTCGAAGGTGCCGTCGGCGCGCTCCCGGATCGTCGCCGCGTCCGCGACGCAGCCCACCTTGTGGAACGCCTTGACCGGGTCGGGCCCGAACCCGGCCTCCGGTCCGCGCTCGAGCGTCGTCGTCGGATCGGGCAGGCCGGGAGCGCTCCGGGCCACCTCGTGGCCGTCGCGGATCGCCACGACGGCGAACCGGCGCGGTTCGTCCTCGGGAGTCTTCAGCAATTCGCGCATCATGGCGCGATAGCGCTCCTCGAAGACGTTGAGCGGGAGCACCAGCCCCGGGAACAGGACCGAGTTCAAGGGGAAGAGGGGGAGCCGGACGGTGGTCACGACGCAGAAGCCTAATGGTCGCCGGGGCGGACGCGACCGCCGTGCCCACTTCGCGGCCGACCGGGCCCCGTCGTCCCGGGTGTGCGGGCCACCGCCGCACGGACGTCGTCGCGCACCTGGAGAAAGCGGCCGAGCGGGTCGTCCGCGTCCCGGTCCCAGGGGAAGGACGTGACGTACGGGCCGGTCAGACGCAGTTGCTCCGCCGCGTCCTGGTGGCGCTCCAGGCGCAGCAGGACGTACGTCAGGAGGTTCCGCAGCTCCGCCGGCCACGGGTCGGCCGCCGGGTGGGCGGCCGAGAGGGCGATCGCGTGGTCGGCCGCCGCGTCCAGGCGGGCCCGGGGTACGCCGGCCGCGTCGCTGCCCCCGCCGCCGGCGGTCAGGCAGGCGAAGGCCGCCCTGAGCGGCAGCGCGCGTACGAGCGCGTCCTCGGGCGCGTCCTGCGCGGCCGTCTCGGCGAAGTCCAGGCACTCGTGATGCGTGCCGGGCGAGAAGGCGGCCAGGTACTCCAGGGCGGCGACATGGCAGCCGTAGTGGTGCGGGGAGCGGCGGACCGCCTCGGCCCACAGCCGCTCGAACTCGGCGTGCCCGGCGTGTGCGCCCCGAGCGGTGTCCAGGGCGGTCCGCCACGGCACCGGGTCGCCTCCGGCGGCCTCGGCGGCGGCCGTGACGGCGGGGGCGACCTGGCGCAGGAGTTCCGTGCGGGCCGGCGAGTCCCAGTGGCGGTCCACCGTCAGCCGGGCGTCGACCAGCAGGGCGTCGGGGTCACCGGGGGCGGTGGCGCGCCAGTCGTCGAGCCACTCGGAGCGTGAGCGGGCGAAGGCGGCCAGCCGGGTCGCGTAGCGGTCGCGGTGCTCCCACTCGGCGTTCTCGCGGGTGCGGGCGAGGAGGCCGGCCGCGGGGGTGTACTCGCCGCGGGCCGCCGCGACGAGGACGGGGGCGAGGTGGTCGTCGGGGGCGTCGAGGAGCACGTCGTCGTCTGGGACGAGCCGTGACGTCCGGGGGCGGGCCCGGGCCGCCGTCCGGAGGAACGCGCGCAGCATGGCCAGTACGACGGCCGACGGTTCGCGATGGTTGTGCGGTTCGGCTGTGGCTTCGGCCGTTCGTGTTCCCACCCGCACCACCCGTGCGGGTCTCGCCGTCGGGGCGGGCGGCCGCGACGGGGCGTTCCGGCTGTCGGTGCTGTCGGTGCTGTCGGTGGCTCTATCGGTGGCTGTCGGTCGTGGGCGGTCGCGGGCGGCCCGGAGGGCGTTCGCGGAGTCGTCGGCCGGGGCGGAAGCCCTACGTCCGCCGGGCGCGGGCGTTCTGCGTCGGGCTCCGGGACGCGGGGCCGCCTCGGCGGCGGATGCCGCCCCCCCCCACGACGGGTGAGCCGCGTTCCGCTGCGCGAGGCGGCGCCTTCCGCGCGAGGCGGCGCCTTCCGCGCCGGGAAGGCGGTCAGGTCTGCGTGGGGAACGAGGTCCCAGTTCCGGCCGGGTACGCGGTCAGGTCCGCGCGGGGAACGAGGTCCCAGTTCCGGCTGGGTACGCGGTCAGGTCCGCGTGGGGAACGAGGTCCCAGTTCCGGCCGGGTACGCGATCAGTTCCGCGTGGGGAACGAGGTCCCAGTTCCGGCCGGGTACGCGATCAGTTCCGGCGGAGCAGCCGCGTCGCTCCCGCCGCGACCGTGGTCGCCAGGATCCAGCCCAGCAGGATCAGGGCCGTCGCCAGCCACTGCCAGCCGTCGCGCAGTTGCCAGGAGCCGGCCTGGCCCAGGTCGATGACCGGCAGCAGCAGATCGAGAGCGAAGAGGGCGGGGTTCCAGTCCGGATGCTCGCCGCTCTTCAGCGGCGGCGGGTCGGCGCGCGCGAAGGCGAACGAGCCGGTCGCCCACAGCACCGCCATCCACACCGCGGCCCGGCCCGGCCGGTAGCCGTAGGCGACCGTCCAGTCCTGCGCGTATCCCACCAGTTTCGCGGCTATGGGCAGGCTCTCGCGGCGCCGTCGGTGCTTGGCGAGCAGCACCTCGCGGGCGTCCTCGTCCTCGCCGCCGGCCCGCAGTACCGCGGCGAGGCGCTCGTACGGCTCCGGGTGGTACTCGGCGGTCGCGGCGCCCACCCAGCGCAGCCGCTTCGCCAGCGGGAACGGCCCCCGCGGCACCAGGTTCTCGTAGGCGAAGCCGCCCATGTGCAGCCGGCCCGGCCCCGGCCAGCTGTCCGCCCGGTCCATCAGGTTGACCACCCGCGCCCCCGACAGCACCACCCGGCCGCGCGCCGGCCGCTCGCCGAGGAACCGCAGCTCGGGCGTCTGCACCCGGCGCAGCGACAGCTCCTGCTCGTCGGTGAAGGTGAACCGGGCGTGCTCGAAGTCGACGGCGTCGCCGAACCGCCCGTCGTCCAGCCGCACCCCGCCCTCGCACTCGAACCGCTGTATCCGCGTCCCCTGCGCCGGAGTCGTGCCCCGCAGCAGCGGGCTGCCGAGCCCGGCCGGGGTCAGGTACAGCGTGCGCTCCACCGTCAGCTGCGGGGCGTTCAGCGCGTGCCGCGTGTACGGGTTGAGGAGCCGGGCGCCGCGCAGGCTCAGCGAGACGCCGACCTGGGCGCTGCGCAGACTCACCTCGCCGTACGACTCCAGCATCTCGGCCTGGAGGTCCTGCCCGACGCTCAGGCCGTCCGCGGCGATCGAGCGGCCACTGCGGTCCCGGTGCACGATCGCCTGGTTGAGCAGCAGGTCGGTGCCTATCTGCGCGTCGGTGAGCCGGATGCCGGCCCGGAACCGGCAGCGCGGCAGGTGCAGGTCGCCCTCGGTCTGCAGCCGGGCCGCCTCCAGCCGCGGCACCGCGCAGTCCACCAGCCGTACGGTCGTGAAACGGGTCTCCGGCAGCAGGACCTCCCGCTCGAACCGGCAGCGCCGCAGCTCGACGTAGGGCACCACCGTGCCGCCCGCGAGGTCCATCGTGTCGCTGATCCGCACGCCCACGAGCTGCAGGGAGGACACCCGGCCCGCGAGCGCGGGCGGACCGTCGAGAAGCAGCCAGCACACGATGCGGGCCCGCACGGTCCGCTCGGGCCCCCACGGATGCCCGCCGTGCGGGTCGTCGGCGAACGCGTCGCCGCTGCTCAGGTCGTACACGCTGCCGTTGCGGAAGGCCTGCCACATGCCGGCCTCGGTGGCCGTCAGGTCGTCCGGCAGCTCTCCGTCACGGTGGCCGGCCCCCTCGGTCACGGCGCTTCACTCCCTCCCCAGCTACTCGTCGGTCACACACTGTTCGTACAACCGTTCATGCCCACTGAGTGACCCTTTGAACACTCATGGTGAGCACGAACTGCGCGGAGGCCTCGCACGGCCCGGCGGCCGTCGCGTTCTGTATCAGCCATTGATACGCGCGGACCGTGCCCGACGCGGGTCTGAGAGAATTGGTTCCGTGATCTCCCGAATCGATCTGCGCGGCGACGCCCTCCCCGAGGGCCCCGCCCTGCGCGACCTGCTGCCCCGAGCCGACTTCGACGTCTCGGCCGCCCTGGAGAAGGTGCGTCCGATCTGCGAGGACGTGCATCATCGGGGCGACGCGGCGCTGATCGACTTCGCCGAGCGGTTCGACGGCGTGCGGCTGGACCGGGTGCGGGTGCCCGCCGAGGCGCTCGCCCGTGCCCTGGAAGGGCTGGACCCGGCCGTGCGCGCGGCCCTGGAGGAGTCCGTCCGCCGCGCCCGCCTCGTCCACCGCGCCCAGCGCCGGTCCACGCACACCACCCAGGTCGTGCCCGGCGGCACGGTCACCGAGAAGTGGGTGCCGGTGGACCGCGTGGGCCTGTACGCGCCCGGCGGACGCTCGGTCTACCCGTCCTCGGTGATCATGAACGTGGTGCCGGCGCAGGAAGCCGGCGTCCCGTCGATCGCGCTCGCCTCTCCCGCCCAGGCCGAGTTCGACGGCCTGCCCCACCCGACCATCCTCGCCGCCTGCGCCCTGCTCGGCGTCGACGAGGTGTACGCGGCCGGCGGCGCCACCGCCGTCGCGATGTTCGCGTACGGCACGGAGTCCTGCCCGCCGGCGAACATGGTCACCGGCCCCGGCAACATCTGGGTCGCCGCCGCCAAGCGCTACTTCACCGGGAAGATCGGCATCGACGCGGAGGCCGGTCCCACCGAGATCGCCGTCCTCGCCGACGCCACCGCCGACCCGGCGCACGTCGCCGCCGACCTGATCAGCCAGGCCGAGCACGACCCGCTCGCGGCGGCCGTCCTGGTCACCGACTCCGCCGAACTGGCCGACGCGGTGGAGCGGGAACTGGAGCCGCAGGTCGCCGCGACCAAGCACATCGAGGACCGGATCGTCCCCGCGCTCAAGGGCGAGCAGTCCGCCATCGTCCTGGTCGACAGCGTCGACGCGGGGCTGAAGGTCGTCGACGCGTACGGTGCCGAGCACCTGGAGATCCAGACCGCCGACGCCACCGAGGTGGCCGGCCGGGTGCGCAACGCGGGCGCGATCTTCGTCGGCCCCTGGGCGCCCGTCTCGCTCGGCGACTACGCCGCCGGGTCCAACCACGTCCTGCCCACCGGCGGCTGCGCCTGCCACTCCTCCGGCCTGTCCGTGCAGTCCTTCCTGCGCGGCATCCACATCGTCGACTACACGCGCGACGCGCTGGCCGAGGTCGCGCACCACGTGGTGACGCTGGCGGAGGCGGAGGACCTGCCCGCGCACGGCGCGGCGGTCAAGGCGAGGTTCGACTGGAAGGTTCCCGAGGGCAAGTGAGCGACATCCGCATCGACGATCTTCCCGTGCGGGACGAGCTGCGCGGCAAGTCCCCCTACGGCGCGCCCCAGCTCGACGTCCCCGTACGGCTGAACACCAACGAGAACCCGTACCCGCTCCCCGAGGAGCTGGTCGACCGCATCACCGAGCGGGTCCGCGAGGCCGCCCGGAACCTCAACCGCTACCCGGACCGGGACGCGGTCGAGCTGCGCACCAGGCTCGCCGAGTACCTGACCGGGACGTCCGGGCACCGCGTCGGCGTCGAGAACGTGTGGGCGGCCAACGGCTCCAACGAGGTCATCCAGCAGCTCCTGCAGACCTTCGGCGGCCCCGGCCGCACCGCCATCGGCTTCGAGCCGTCGTACTCGATGCACGGCCTGATCGCCCGCGGCACCGGCACCGGCTGGATCTCCGGGCCCCGTCACGACGACTTCACCATCGACCTCGCGGCGGCCGAGAAGGCCATCGCCGAGCACCGCCCCGACGTCGTGTTCATCACCACCCCCAACAACCCCACCGGCACCGCCGTCCCGCCGGAGACCGTCCACGCCCTGTACGAAGCGGCCCAGGCGGCGGGGCCGTCCATGGTGGTCCTGGACGAGGCGTACATCGAGTTCAGCCACGGCGACTCCCTGCTGTCGCTGCTCGACGGCCGCCCCCACCTCGTGGTCTCCCGCACCATGTCCAAGGCGTTCGGCGCGGCCGGACTGCGCCTGGGCTACCTCGCCGCCGACCCGGCCGTCGTCGACGCCGTCCAGCTCGTCCGGCTGCCGTACCACCTCTCCGCCGTCACCCAGGCGACCGCGCTGGCCGCCCTGGAGCACACGGACACGCTGCTGAAGTACGTCGAGCAGCTGAAGACCGAACGGGACCGGCTGGTCGCCGAACTGGTCGCGACCGGCTACGAGGTGACCGAGTCGGACGCGAACTTCGTCCAGTTCGGACGGTTCGCGGACGCCCACGAGGTCTGGCGGAAGATCCTCGACCGGGGCGTCCTGGTCCGGGACAACGGCGTGCCGGGATGGCTGCGGGTCACCGCGGGGACCCCGGCCGAGAACGACGCGTTCCTCGACGCGGTACGTGAACTGAAGAAGGAGCAGAGCGCATGAGCCGCGTAGGACGCGTGGAACGCACCACCAAGGAGACCTCGGTCCTCGTCGAGATCGACCTCGACGGCACCGGCAAGACCGACATCGCCACCGGCGTCGGCTTCTACGACCACATGCTCGACCAGCTCGGCCGGCACGGTCTGTTCGACCTGACCGTGAAGACCGACGGCGACCTGCACATCGACTCCCACCACACCATCGAGGACACCGCCCTCGCGCTGGGCGCCGCGTTCAAGCAGGCCCTCGGCGACAAGGTGGGCATCTACCGCTTCGGCAACTGCACGGTCCCGCTGGACGAGTCCCTCGCCCAGGTCACCGTCGACCTGTCCGGCCGCCCCTACCTCGTGCACACCGAGCCCGAGAAGATGGCGCCGATGATCGGCGAGTACGACGTGACGATGACCCGGCACATCCTGGAGTCCTTCGTCGCCCAGGCGCAGATCGCGCTGCACGTGCACGTCCCGTACGGGCGCAACGCGCACCACATCGTGGAGTGCCAGTTCAAGGCGCTGGCCCGCGCCCTGCGCTACGCCTCCGAGCGCGACCCGCGCGCGGCCGGCATCCTGCCCTCCACGAAGGGCGCGCTGTAACCCATGAACGGTACGTCCACCGCGCTGATCGTCGTCGGCCTGTTCTTCATCGGCGGCATCATCTCCTTCGCCAAGCAGCAGATGCCCAAGGGCCTGATCGTGCTGCTCTCCATCGGCGCCGCGATGTGTCTCTTCGCGGGCGTCCTGAGGCTGGAGGTGTGGAGTTGACCTCTGTGAACTCCGCCAAGAAGGTCGTCGTCTTCGACTACGGCTTCGGCAACGTCCGCTCCGCCGAGCGCGCCCTCGCGCGCGCGGGGGCCGACGTCGAGATCACCCGTGACTTCGACAAGGCCATGAACGCCGATGGGCTGCTGGTTCCCGGCGTCGGCGCCTTCGCCGCCTGCATGGAGGGCCTGCGGGCCGCGCGCGGCGACTGGGTCGTCGACCGACGGCTGGCCGGCGGACGCCCGGTGATGGGCATCTGCGTCGGCATGCAGATCCTGTTCGCGCGCGGCATCGAGCACGACGTGGAGGCCGAGGGCCTGGACGAGTGGCCCGGCACCGTCGGACCGCTCCAGGCCGACGTCGTGCCCCACATGGGCTGGAACACGGTCGAGGCACCGGCCGACTCCCAGCTCTTCGCGGGGCTGGACGCGGACGCCCGGTTCTACTTCGTGCACTCCTACGCCGTCCACGAGTGGACGCAGGAGTCGCACAACCCGCTGATCGCCGCCCCCAAGGTCACCTGGGCCACGCACGGCAAGCCCTTCGTGGCCGCCGTGGAGAACGGCGCCCTGTGGGCCACCCAGTTCCACCCCGAGAAGTCCGGCGACGCCGGAGCCCAGCTCCTCACCAACTGGATCGAGACCCTGTAGAGATGAGCAAGCTCGAACTCCTCCCCGCCGTCGACGTCCGCGACGGCCAGGCCGTCCGCCTCGTGCACGGCGAGTCCGGCACCGAGACCTCCTACGGCTCCCCGCTTCAGGCCGCCCTCGCCTGGCAGAGCTCCGGCGCCGAGTGGCTGCACCTCGTCGACCTGGACGCCGCGTTCGGCACCGGGGACAACCGCGAGCTGATCGCCGAGGTCGCGAAGGCCATGGACATCAAGGTGGAGCTGTCCGGCGGCATCCGCGACGACGACACCCTCGCCGCGGCGCTCGCCACCGGCTGCACCCGCGTGAACCTCGGCACGGCCGCCCTGGAGACCCCCGAGTGGGTCGCCAAGGTCATCGCCGAGCACGGCGACAAGATCGCGGTCGGCCTGGACGTACGGGGCACCACGCTCCGGGGCCGCGGCTGGACCCGCGACGGCGGCGACCTCTACGAGACGCTGGCCCGCCTCGACAAGGAGGGCTGCGCCCGGTACGTCGTCACCGACATCGCCAAGGACGGCACCCTCCAGGGCCCCAACCTGGAGCTCCTGAAGAACGTCTGCGCGGCGACCGACCGCCCGGTCGTGGCGTCGGGCGGCGTGTCGTCCCTGGACGACCTGCGCGCGATCGCCGGTCTCGTCCCGGCCGGTGTCGAGGGCGCCATCGTCGGGAAGGCCCTGTACGCGAAGGCGTTCACCCTGGAACAAGCCTTGGAGGCTGTGTCGCGATGACATCCGAAGCCGTACGGCGCGTGCAGAGCGGAAGTCCCTGGGAAGATTCTTTCGGTTTCGCACGTGCCGTGGCGGCGGGTGATCGAGTCATCGTGGCGGGCACCACCGCCTTCAAGGGCGACCTGCTGTACGGCGAGGGCGACCCGTACGAACAGACCAAGGTGGCCTTCGCCACCGCGGTCGAGGCGATCGGCGAGTTCGGGCTGGACATCGAGTCCGTGATCCGGACCCGGGTGTACCTGGCCCATTCGCGGGACGTCGACGAGGTGGGCCGAGCCCACAAGGAGCTGTTCGACGCCGTACGCCCGGTCACGACCCTGCTGGTCGTGGAGGGCTTCATGGACTCGCGGGTTCTGGTGTCGGTGGAGCTGGAAGCATTCAGAGGACAGTAAGAGGCATCGAAGGAGCCGTGGATTCATGACCCTGGCGGTCCGAGTCATCCCCTGCCTGGACGTGGACAACGGCCGGGTCGTCAAGGGCGTCAACTTCCAGAACCTGCGCGACGCGGGCGACCCCGTCGAGATGGCCAAGGTGTACGACACCGAGGGCGCCGACGAGCTGACGTTCCTGGACATCACCGCCTCGTCGGGCAACCGCGAGACGACGTACGACGTGGTGCGCCGCACCGCCGAGCAGGTGTTCATCCCGCTGACCGTGGGCGGCGGCGTGCGCACCGCCGACGACGTCGACAAACTGCTGCGGGCCGGCGCGGACAAGGTGGGCGTGAACACGGCCGCCATCGCCCGCCCCGAGCTGATCCGCGAGATCGCCGAGCGCTTCGGCCGCCAGGTCCTCGTCCTGTCGGTCGACGCCCGACGCACCGAGGCGGGCACCTTCGAGGTGACCACCCACGGCGGTCGGCGCGGCACCGGCATCGACGCGGTGGAGTGGGCGCACCGCGCCGCCGAGCTGGGCGCGGGGGAGATCCTGCTCAACTCGATGGACGCGGACGGCACGAAGGACGGCTACGACCTGGAGATGATCTCGGCCGTCCGTAAGCATGTGACCGTCCCCGTCATCGCCTCCGGCGGCGCGGGCCGCCTCGCCGACTTCCCGCCGGCCGTCGAGGCGGGCGCGGACGCGGTGCTGGCGGCGTCCGTCTTCCACTTCGGCGATCTGCGGATCGGGCAGGTCAAGAGCGCACTGCGCGAGGCGGGACACCCCGTCAGGTAGGAGCGGCGGACAGACCTGCCGCACTCCCGGAGAAGCGAAAGGAAAGTTGCGCAACGAGCATTGCGCAACTTTCCTTTCGTAACTTACCGTGGTGGCATGCCGAGCCAGGAGAACCACTCGATCACCGACCTGGGCACCCTCAAAGCCCTGGCGCACCCCCTGCGCCTGCGGCTCTACCGAGGGCTGTGCGTCGCGCGCACGGCGACCGCCTCGCAGCTCGCCGAGCAGGTGGACGAGGCCGTCTCCCTGGTCAGCTACCACCTGCGCAAGCTGGCCGAGCACGGGCTGGTCGAGCAGGCCGAACCCCAGAGCGCGGACGGCAGGGAGCGCTGGTGGCAGCCCTCCTCGACCGGCGTGAGCATCCGCGACGAGAACTTCCGCGACGCCCCCGAGCGGGCGGCCGCCCACCTCGCCGCCACCCGGCTCTTCCACGAGCAGCGCGCCGACATGTACCGCCGCTACCTCGACGAACGCCCCACCTGGGGCCCCGAGTGGAACTCCGCCGCCCCCGACAACGAGTCCCTGCTCCGGCTGACCCCCGCCGACCTGAGCGAACTGGGCGCGGAGCTGCTCGCCCTGGCGGAGAAGTACGACGAGCGGGGCCGGGCCGCCGAAGCAGCCGGCGACACCGAAGGGCGTGAGAACGTCGCGCTGCACGTGTACGGGTTCCCGTTCCGTGTCTGAGGCGACCACGACCGTGACGGACACGTGCATACCCGCCGCCTCCGTACCCGCCCATCGCGACCCCAACGTCCTGCGCTGGGTCGCCGCCTACACCGCCTCCATGGTCGGGGACACCGTCTTCTTCCTCGCGCTGTCCTGGGCCGCCGTGCAGAACGGCACCCCCGCGCAGGCCGGCGTCGTCACAGCCGTCAGCGCGGTGCCGCGCGCGCTGCTGATGCTGGGTGGCGGGGTGGTCGCCGACCGGTTCGGGCCGCGCAAGGTCGTCATCGGCAGTGACGCCGTACGGTGCGCCACCGTCCTGGCGGTCGCCGCGGTGCTCTTCGCGACCGACCCCGGGCTGTGGCTGCTGGCCCTGCTCGCGGTCGTCTTCGGCATCGTCGACGCCGTGTTCATGCCCGCCGTGGGGGCACTCCCCGCCCGCGTCACCGCCAGGGACCAGCTCGCCCGCGTCCAGGGCATGCGCGGCCTCGCCGTCCGGTTCGCCGCCGTCGTCGGCGCGCCGCTCGGCGGGCTCGGCGTGGCGGTCGGTGGTTCGGCCACCGCCTTCACGCTGTCCGGGCTGCTGATCGCCGTGTCGGTGCCGCTGCTGATCTCCGTACGGATGCGCGAGCTGCCACCCGACAACGCCACGGACCCCGCGCCGGACACCACCGCCTGGCGGGACCTGGTGGCCGGGCTCCGCTACATCCGCCGGCACCGCGTCCTCGGCCCGCTGATGGTGACCATCGCCCTCGGCGACCTCGGTTTCGTCGGCCCCCTCAACGTCGGCCTGACCCTGCTCGCGGACGAGCGCGGCTGGGGCGCGTCCGGGATGGGCTGGGTGCTCGCCGGGTTCGGCACGGGGGCCGCAGTCGCCGCCCTGCTGCTGACCGTGCGGGGGCGCCTGCCGCGCGCCGGGTGCGTCGCCGCCGGTGCGATCATCCCCGGCGCGGCCGCGATCGGCGCCCTGGCGCAGGCCCCCGGACTCCCCGTGGCCGTCGGCACCGCCGTGGTCGTCGGGCTGCTCACGGGGCTCAGCGGCGCCATGTGCGGAGCCCTGCTGCAGACCCAGTCCGAACCCGCCTACCTGGGGCGCGTCACCGCGGTCGGCGGAATCGTCAGCCTCGGCATCGCCCCGCTGAGCATGCCGCTGTCCGCCGCCGCCATCGGCGTCTGGGGCACCGGACCGGTCTTCGCCGTCAGCGGCGCGGTCTGCGCACTCGGCGGGATCGTCGCCCTGTGCGCGCCCGGCGTGCGCCGGGCCGAACTGCCGAAGTAGCGGCCCCCGCGCTCAGATGCCGAGCTGCTTCGTCTCGTGCAACCGGGCGATCGCGTCCTTCTCGCCCTCCAGCTCCACCTTCGCGGCGCTCTGCCGGCCGTACGCGAACAGCAGCAGCTCGGACGGCTCGCCCGTCGCGGTCACTACCGGTGTACCGCGGTGGGCGACCGTCGTCTGGCCGTTCGGCCGGCGCAGCACCAGGCCCGTCGGGATGCCGCGGCCCATCAGGCGGGCGGTGCGCTCCAGGCGCGACCACAGGCCGTCCTGGAAGACCGGGTCCAGCTCGCGCGGCGACCAGTCCGGCTGGGCCCGGCGGACGTCCTCGGCGTGGACGTAGAACTCCACCGTGTTCGCCGCCTCGTCGACCTGCTTGAGCTGGAACGGCGAAAACCGCGGCGGGCCGGTGCGGATCAGCTGGACCAGCTCCTCGTACGGCTTCGCGCCGTACTCCTCCATCACCCGGTCGAGCCGGGACGCCAGCTGCTTGATCAGGGTGCCCCCGGCGGCGTCCGGCCGGCGCTCGCGCACCACCACGTGCGCGGCGAGGTCACGGGTCCGCCAGCCGTCGCACAGGGTCGGGGCGTCCGGCCCGGCCGTCTCCAACAGGTCCGCGAGCAGAAGTCGTTCACGCTTGGCGAAAGTCGACATGGAGTCAGCCTACGGCCGCCGGCCGGGTCCGCCCAATGGACAGCGCCGGAGACCGGCCGCGCCGCGCGGCACAATGGGCGCATGACCAGCAGCTCCCCCAGGCGGCCCAGCCCGCTCGCCCCGGAGATCGCCGACCGCCTCAAGCGCAGCGCCGACGGCCTCCTGCCCGCCATCGCCCAGCAGTACGACACCGGGGAGGTGCTGATGCTCGGCTGGATGGACGACGAGGCACTCCACCGCACGCTGACCACCGGGCGCTGCACCTACTGGTCGCGCAGCCGCCGGGAGTACTGGGTCAAGGGCGACACCTCCGGGCACTTCCAGTGGGTGAAGTCCGTCGCCCTGGACTGCGACGCCGACACCGTCCTGGTCAAGGTCGACCAGGTCGGCGCCGCCTGCCACACCGGCGCGCGCACCTGCTTCGACGCCGACGTCCTCCTCGCGGACGGCACGGACGGCGTGCACGGCGTCGACGGCGCGGGCTCCGAAGCGCCCGGCGCGGATCAGTAGGGTCTGCCCCCATGGACGCCATGGACCTCGACACCTTCCGCAAGCTGGCCGCCGACCGCCGGGTGATCCCGGTCAGCCGCAAGCTCCTCGCCGACGGCGACACCCCGGTCGCGCTCTACCGCAAGCTCGCCGCCGAACGCCCCGGCACCTTCCTGCTGGAGTCCGCCGAGAACGGACGCACGGCGTTCCAGTGGTCCCGCTACTCCTTCGTCGGCGTCCGCAGCGCCGCCACCCTCACCGAGCGGGACGGTCAGGCCCACTGGCAGGGCGCCCCGCCCGTCGGCGTCCCCACCGACGGCGACCCGCTGGCCGCCCTGCGCGCCACCGTCGAGGCCCTGCACACCCCGCGCGACCTCGCCCACGACCTGGGACTGCCGCCCTTCACCGGCGGCATGGTCGGCTACCTCGGCTACGACATCGTGCGCCGCCTGGAGAAGGTCGGCCCGGGGGAGCGCGACGACCTGAAGCTCCCCGAGCTGACCATGCTGCTCACCAGCGACCTGGCCGTCATGGACCACTGGGAGGGCTCCGTCCTGCTGATCGCCAACGCGATCAACCACAACGACCTCGAAACGGGTGTCGACGAGGCCTACGCCGACGCGATCGCCCGCCTGGACGCCATGGAGGCCGACCTCACGCGCGCGGTCGCCCAGCCGCCGGCCGCGCTGCCGCCCTCCGAGCTGCCCGAGTACACCGCGCTGTGGGGCGGCCCCGACTTCCAGGAGGCCGTCGAGGACATCAAGGAGCGCATCCGCGCGGGCGAGGCCTTCCAGGTCGTGCCCTCGCAGCGGTTCGAGACGCCGTGCACGGCGAGCGCCCTGGACGTGTACCGGGTGCTGCGGGCCACCAACCCCTCCCCGTACATGTACCTGCTCCGCCTCGACGGCTTCGACGTCGTCGGGTCGTCCCCCGAGGCCCTGGTCAAGGTCGAGGACGGGAGCGCCATGGTGCACCCCATCGCAGGCACCCGCCCCCGCGGCGCCACCCCGCAGGAGGACCAGGCCCTCGCCGACGAGCTGCTCGCCGACCCCAAGGAGCGCGCCGAGCACCTCATGCTCGTCGACCTCGGCCGCAACGACCTGGGGCGGGTCTGCGAACCCGGCTCCGTCGAGGTCGTCGACTTCATGTCCGTCGAGCGGTACTCGCACGTCATGCACATCGTCTCGACGGTCACCGGACGGGTCGCCCCGGGCCGCACCGCCTTCGACGTCCTCACCTCCTGCTTCCCGGCCGGCACGCTCTCCGGGGCCCCCAAGCCGCGCGCCCTGCAGATCATCGACGAACTCGAACCGTCCCGGCGCGGCCTGTACGGCGGCTGCGTCGGCTACCTCGACTTCGCCGGCGACTCCGACACCGCCATCGCCATCCGCACCGCCCTGCTGCGCGACGGCACGGCCTACGTGCAGGCCGGCGCCGGCGTCGTCGCCGACTCCGACCCGGTCGCCGAGGACACCGAGTGCCGCAACAAGGCGGCGGCGGTGCTGCGGGCGGTGCACACGGCCAACCGGCTGGGGCAGTCGGGGCAGTAGGGCGGACCGGGAGATCCGGCCGGGGGCGGCGGGGAGGTCCGGCCGGGGCGGTGGGGAGATCGGGCGGCACGGTAGGGAGATCCGGCGGGGTGGTGGGGAGATCCGGCGGGACGGTCGGGAGATCCGGCGGGGTGGTGGGGAGATCCGGCGGGGACGGTGGGGCGATTCTCACGTCCGTCAATCCGAGCCCCGGGTGACGGTTCGCCCGGTGTTCGGGTGATAGTGGAGTACGTGACAGCCGTTCCTCACCCCCGTACCCCAGCCGCAGGACCCGCCCGGGCCGGCCGCCGGAGCCTCGCCGCCGCCCTGCTGTGCGGCGCGCTGGGCGCGGCCGTCGCCCTGCTCGCCACCCGGCAGGAGTGGTCGCAGGGCACCGCGACGGTGGCCGGCGGCGCGTTCCCCCTGACCGCCAAGGGCAGCGACGTCACGGGTGTACCCGCGGCGCTCGCCATAGTGGGCCTCGCCGCGCTCGTCGCCGTCTTCGCCGTCCGCCGCGCGGGCCGGTTCGCCGTCGCCGCCGTGCTCGCGCTGAGCGGCGCGGGCACCGTCGCCGCGGCGCTGGCCGGCGCCTCCGACAGCTCCGCGCTGGACGACAAGGCCGCGAAGGCCGCCGGTGACACCTCCGCCACCGTGGACGCCCTCTCCCACACCGCCTGGCCGTACGTCGCGGCCCTGGGCGGAGCACTGCTCCTGCTGGCCGGGCTGCTCGCCCTGCGCTACGGCCGCCTGTGGCCCGCCATGTCCGGCCGCTACGAGCGGGACGGCACCCCGCGCCCGCGCCGCACCCCCCAGACCGTCGACCCGGACCGTCCCGAAGACCTCTGGAAGGCCCTCGACCGCGGCGAGGACCCGACCGGCGCCTGAACACCCGAGGGCCGGCCCGCGCGCACGCGGGCACCCGTCGACACGCCCCGCACGCCCCGGGTGCCCGGGGCGTCCGGCCGCCGTCACGCGCGCGTGGAGGAGCACCCCCGCTCACGCCGCGCGCGCCCGTGCGGGACAATGGGCATGAGCGTCCTGCTCAGACTTGGCACACAGCAACGAGGAGCAAGCAATGTCGGGCAGCAGCCACGGTCACACCCCGGCCGCCTGGACGGGTGTCATCATCGCCTTCATCGGTTTCTGCGTCGCGGGCGTGTTCATGGTGGCGGCCAAGCCGGTGGGCTTCTGGGCCGGCATGGCGGTCGTGCTCCTCGGCGGTGCCGTGGGCGGCATCATGCGCATGATGGGCCTCGGCCAGCCGAGGACGAACCACCCCGTGCACCAGGTCGCCGGCGAGCGCGCGCCGGCCGACGCCAAGGGCTGACCGGGCACGGCGGTCGCGGTAGTTCCTGAGGGGCGGATCGGCACGAGGTGCCGGGACCGCCCCTCACGTGCGCGTACGGCCCGGCAGGTGCAGAATGCGGAGCGTGGACGCCGAAACCGGGAAGCCGACGCGGAGCAGGGCCCTGACACGGGGCGTGCCCGCCCTCCGGGGCCTGGCCGTCCCGGCCGGAGTGCTCGCGGCCGTCGTCGGAGCCTTCGCGTACGTGGCGCGCGTGGACCCGGGCGAACCCGGCCACTACCCCGTCTGTCCCCTGCTGCGCTTCACGGGCCTGCACTGCCCCGGCTGCGGCGGTCTGCGCAGTGCCCACGCGTTCGTCCACGGGGACGTGCTGACCGCGCTGCACGCCAACGCGCCTGCCGTCCTCGGCTATCTGGGCTTCGCCGTGCTGTGGACCGTGTGGGTGGTGCGGGTGATCCGCGGCCGGCCCGTGCGGGTCGACCTCGGCCCGGTGCCCCTGTGGACGCTGGGGGCGTTGCTACTGGTCTTCACAGTTGTCCGGAACCTGCCATTCGGCGGCTGGCTCCGCCCTTGACCACCCGGCGGACGTCCAGGACGGGTGCACCTTCGTGCCTGGGGGAGGTACCGGCGCCAATCGGATGCGAGGTCCGTGCCATGCTCCGGATATCATCACAGTGACCACAGGTTTCGCCGTCTGAAAGGGGGCCGCTCGCGTGAGTGTGCTCGACGAGATCATCGACGGAGTCCGTGCCGACCTCGCGGAGCGGCAGACGCGCGTCAGCCTCGACGAGCTCAAGGAGCGCGCGGCCAAGGCTCGCCCCGCCAAGGACGGCGTGTCCGCGCTGCGCGGTGACGGCGTCAAGGTCATCTGCGAGGTCAAGCGCTCCAGCCCGTCCAAGGGCGCCCTGGCCGCCATCGCCGACCCGGCCGGCCTCGCCGCGGACTACGAGGCGGGCGGCGCCGCCGTCATCTCCGTCCTCACCGAGCAGCGGCGCTTCGGCGGATCACTGGCCGACCTGGAGGCGGTCCGCGCGCGCGTGGACATCCCCGTGCTGCGCAAGGACTTCATCGTCACCTCGTACCAGCTGTGGGAGGCCCGCGCGCACGGCGCCGACCTCGTGCTGCTGATCGTCGCGGCCCTCGAGCAGCCGGCGCTGGAGTCGCTGATCGAGCGCGCGGAGTCCATCGGTCTCACCCCGCTCGTCGAGGTGCACGACGAGGACGAGGTCGAGCGCGCGGTGGACGCCGGCGCCAAGATCATCGGTGTCAACGCGCGCAACCTGAAGACGCTCGAGGTCGACCGCGGCACGTTCGAGCGGGTCGCCCCGGAGATCCCCGCGCACATCGTCAAGGTCGCCGAGTCCGGCGTCCGCGGCCCGCACGACCTCATCGCCTACGCCAACGAGGGTGCCGACGCCGTCCTGGTCGGCGAGTCCCTGGTCACCGGCCGGGACCCCAAGACCGCCGTCGCCGACCTGGTCGCCGCCGGCGAACATCCGGCACTGCGCCACGGCCGGGGCTGAGACCGATAGGTTTGCTCCCGATGACTCTCCCGCTCACCCCGGCCGCCCGGGACCCGTACGCCCGCCTCGCGCGCGGCTGCCGGCCCCGAGGCTGCCGCGCGCCCGCACGCCGGGTGCACGGCCGTCGGGTGCGGTACGTCATCGGTGACGAACCCGGGCAGGTCAACGGCATGCGATGGCGCCGGCGTCCCGCGAGGGGCGCGGGCCCGCACTGATCCGCGACGTCGCCGCGTGTGCGCGAGTGTCCACGCACGGCCCGCAGCGGCCTGACCGCCCCCGCCCCACGGCGACCAGTGACCAAACACCACTTACCGTGAGGTTCACGCATGCCCAGCAACTTCTTCATCCCCGATCCGGACGGCCAAGTCCCCACCCTGGACGGCTACTTCGGCGCCTTCGGCGGCAAGTTCATCCCGGAAGCCCTCGTCGCGGCAGTCGACGAGGTGGCCGTCGAGTACGACAAGGCCAAGGCCGACCCCGAGTTCGCCCGGGAACTCGACGACCTGCTCGTCCACTACACCGGCCGCCCGTCGTCCCTCACCGAGGTGCCCCGCTTCGCCGCGGAAGCCGGTGGCGCCCGCGTCTTCCTCAAGCGCGAGGACCTCAACCACACCGGCTCGCACAAGATCAACAATGTGCTCGGCCAGGCCCTGCTGACCAAGCGCATGGGCAAGACCCGCGTGATCGCCGAGACCGGCGCAGGCCAGCACGGCGTGGCGACGGCGACGGCCTGCGCGCTCTTCGGCCTCGACTGCACGATCTACATGGGCGAGATCGACACGCAGCGCCAGGCCCTCAACGTGGCCCGCATGCGCATGCTCGGCGCCGAGGTCATCGCCGTGAAGTCCGGCAGCCGCACGCTGAAGGACGCGATCAACGAGGCCTTCCGCGACTGGGTCGCCAACGTCGACCGCACCCACTACCTCTTCGGCACCGTCGCCGGCCCGCACCCCTTCCCGGCGATGGTGCGCGACTTCCACCGCGTCATCGGCGTCGAGGCCCGCCGCCAGATCCTGGAGCAGGCCGGACGCCTCCCCGACGCCGCGATCGCCTGCGTCGGCGGCGGCTCCAACGCCATCGGCCTCTTCCACGCCTTCATCCCCGACGCGGACGTCCGCCTCATCGGCTGCGAGCCCGCCGGACACGGCATCGAGACCGGCGAGCACGCGGCCACCCTGACAGCGGGCGAGCCCGGCATCCTGCACGGCTCCCGGTCCTACGTCCTCCAGGACGACGAGGGCCAGATCACCGAGCCGTACTCCATCTCGGCCGGCCTGGACTACCCGGGCATCGGCCCCGAGCACTCCTACCTCAAGGACTCCGGCCGCGGCGAGTACCGCGCGGTCACCGACGACGCCGCCATGCGGGCGCTGCGCCTGCTGTCGCGCACCGAGGGCATCATCCCGGCCATCGAGTCCGCCCACGCCCTGGCCGGCGCCATCGAGGTCGGCAAGGAGCTGGGCGAGGACGGTCTGATCGTCGTCAACCTGTCCGGCCGCGGCGACAAGGACATGGACACAGCCGCCCGCTACTTCGGGCTGTACGACACCGACGCCGAGGTCGCCGCCGACGAGGCCGGCACCGCCGAGATCGAGGGGGACGCCAAGTGAGCGGGAACGTGCGGCTGCTGAACGACACCCTCGCCGCGGCGAAGGCCGAGGGCCGCTCCGCCCTCATCGCCTACCTCCCGGCCGGGTTCCCGACCGTGGACGGCGGCATCGCGGCGATCAAGGCCGCGCTCGACGGCGGCGCCGACGTCGTCGAGGTGGGTCTGCCGCACAGCGACCCCGTCCTGGACGGCCCGGTCATCCAGACCGCCGACGACATCGCCCTGCGCGGCGGCGTCCGCATCGCCGACGTCATGCGGACGGTCCGGGAGGCCCACGCGGCCACCGGCAAGCCGATCCTCGTCATGACGTACTGGAACCCCATCGACCGCTACGGCGTCGAGCGCTTCACCGCCGAGCTGGCCGAGGCGGGCGGTGCCGGGTGCATCCTGCCCGACCTGCCCGTCCAGGAGTCGGCGCTGTGGAGGGAGCACGCCGAGAAGCACGGGCTCGCCACCGTCTTCGTGGTCGCGCCCAGCAGCAAGGACGCGCGGCTCGCCGAGATCACCGCGGCCGGCAGCGGCTTCGTCTACGCCGCCTCCCTCATGGGCGTCACCGGCACCCGCGAGTCGGTCGGCGCGCAGGCCGAGGACCTGGTGCGGCGCACCCGCGCCACCACCGGCATCCCCGTCTGCGTCGGGCTCGGCGTCTCCAACGCCGCCCAGGCCGCCGAAGTGGCGGGCTTTGCCGACGGCGTGATCGTCGGCTCGGCGTTCGTCAAGCGCATGCTCGACGCCCCCGACGACGCGGCCGGCCTGGAGGGCGTCCGCACGCTCGCCGCCGACCTGGCGAAGGGCGTGCGCGGACAGGCGTAGTCGCCCCGCCCGGCCGGGCGGGACCGACAGGTATGTCATACGGGTCCCTCGTACGGGTGGACCTGGGACCGGGGAGGCGCGCTGCGCCTCCCCGGTTCGTTCTGCGGGTGTGAGCGAGAAGAACCGAGAGGGAAAGCGCACCGCCCGTCAGAAGCTGGCGGCCGAGCGGGAGAAGCAGAAGTCCAAGGACAAGCGCCGCCGCGCGCTGATCGTCGGCGCGAGCGTGGTCTGTGTCCTGGGGCTCGCGGCGGTGATCGGCGTGGTCGCCGCGAACGCGGGCAAGGACGACGGCAGCGAGTCGGCCGGTCCGGTCGTGGCGCCCTCCGGGGCGCAGGGCAAGGACAGCCTCGCGATCCCCGTCGGCAAGGAGAGCGCCAAGTCGACGCTCACCGTCTGGGAGGATTTCCGCTGCCCGGCCTGCAAGGGCTTCGAGCTGGCGTATCGCGACACGATCCACGAGCTCACCGAAGCCGGGCAGCTCAAGGTCGAGTACCACCTGGCGACGATCATCGACGGCAACATGGGCGGCACCGGCTCCCGCAAGGCGGCCAACGCGGCGGCCTGCGCCCAGGACGCGGGCAAGTTCACGCCGTACCACGACGTGCTGTTCACCAACCAGCCGGCGGAGTCCGACGACGCCTTCGCCGACGAGGACAAGCTGCTCGACCTGGCACGGAAGGTCGACGGCCTCGACACCCCCCTCTTCCAGGAGTGCGTCGAGAACGGTACGCACAACAGCTGGGTGGAGAAGTCCAACAAGGCCTTCCTCGACGGCGACTTCGGCGGCACGCCGACCGTCCTGCTGAACGGCGAGAACATCTACCGGGACGGCTCCCTGACACCGGAGAAGCTGAAGCAGATGGTGCGGGACGCCGACAAGTAGCGCGGCGGCGGAGCGTCCGGAAGGGCGCTCACTCCGCCCGCCCGTTACGGACCCGTAGCCGGGCTGCCCTCCGCGGGTCCCGTCCGACACGGTAGCGTCGACCCTGCCATGGAACTTGCCTTCATTCCCAGCCCGTCGCGCGGGGTGCTGAACCTCGGTCCCATCCCGCTGCGCGGCTACGCGTTCTGCATCATCATCGGCGTCTTCGTTGCCGTCTGGCTCGGCAACAAGCGCTGGGTCGCCCGGGGCGGGCGGCCCGGCACGGTGGCCGACATCGCGGTCTGGGCCGTTCCGTTCGGTCTGATCGGCGGCCGGCTCTACCACGTGATCACGGACTACCAGCTGTACTTCAGCGAGGGCCGTGACTGGGTCGACGCCTTCAAGATCTGGGAGGGCGGTCTCGGCATCTGGGGCGCGATCGCGTTCGGTGCGCTGGGTGCCTGGATCGGCGCCCGGCGCATGGGCGTCCCGATGCCCGCGTACGCCGACGCCGTCGCCCCCGGCATCGCCCTCGCCCAGGCCATCGGCCGCTGGGGCAACTGGTTCAACCAGGAGCTGTACGGCCGCGCCACCGACCTGCCGTGGGCCGTGGAGATCACGTCGTCGGCCGACGGCCGGGTGCCGGGCACGTACCACCCGACGTTCCTCTACGAGTCGCTGTGGTGCGTCGGCGTGGCCGTGCTCGTCATCTGGGCCGGCCACCGCTTCGAGCTCGGCCACGGGCGGGCGTTCGCGCTGTATGTCGCCGCGTACTGCGCGGGCCGGTTCTGGATCGAGTACATGCGCGTCGACGACGCCCACCACATCCTGGGCCTCAGGCTGAACAACTGGACCGCGCTCTTCGTGTTCCTGCTCGCCGTGGTCTACATCGTGCTCTCGGCGCGGATGCGGCCGGGACGGGAGGCCGTGGTCGAGCCGAGGGCGGAGTCCTCCGCCGGTGACGCCGGGGACGACGCGAAGGACGCCGCCGACGCCGGTTCCGAGGACGCCACCTCGAACGACGAGAAGGACGAGAAGGACGCCAAGGACGTGAAGGACGGAGCCGACTCGGCCAAGAAGGGCTGACGGCCCGCCGCAGTACGTCGCCGAGGGCGCCCGGAACTCTCCGGGCGCCCTCGGCGTGTGTCAGGACAGGGCGGGCCGCCGGGCCAGCGACAGGGTGCGCCGGGCCGTCGCCACCACCGCCGCGTCGACGAACCGCCCGTCCGGCAGCGCCAGCGCGCCCGGCTGAGCGGTGGCCGCCTTGACGATCGTCTCCGCCTCCTCCAGCTCCCGCTCGGTGGGCAGGTACGCCCGCTCGATGATCGGCAGCTGACGCGGGTGGATCGCGGCGCGCCCCAGGAAGCCCAGGGCGCGGCCGTGGGCGCAGGACGCCGCCAGGCCCTCGAGGTCCCGGGTGTCCGGATGCACCGTCTGGATCGGCGGCGCCAGGCCGGCCGCCCGCGCGGCCACGACCACACGCGAGCGCGACCAGTCCAGCCCGGCGTCACCGCGTACGCCGAGGTCGGCGCGGAGGTCCGCCTCGCCGAGGGCGATGCCGCGCAGCGACGGATGGGCGCCGGCGACGAGGTACGCCCGCTCCACGCCGAGGGCCGATTCGAGAAGGGCGTACAACGGGGGCCCGCCGGTGGCCGCCGCGACGCCGGTGATCTGCTCGGGGGACGTCACCTTGGGCAGCCGCAGCCCGGACAGCCCGGGCAGCGCGGCCAGTGCCGCCAGGTCCGCCGCGGCGAGCGGCCCGTCCAGGGCGTTGACGCGGACGTGGACCGGCACCGGCTGCGGCTCGGTGAGCAGCTCGGCGGTGGCCTCGCGGGCGTAGGCCTTGCGGTCCGGGGCGACCGCGTCCTCCAGGTCGACCACGACGACGTCGGCACCGGCGGCCAGCGCCTTGGCGACCACCCGGGGCCGGTCCCCGGGGGCGTACAACCAGGTCAGCGGGGGTGCGGTCATACGACGCCCTCCTCGCGCAGCTCCTTCACGTCCGCCGGGGTGAGGCCCAGCTCGGTCAGCA
Organism: Streptomyces sp. WG7; assembly: GCF_049975785.1. Classification (NCBI taxonomy): domain Bacteria; kingdom Bacillati; phylum Actinomycetota; class Actinomycetes; order Kitasatosporales; family Streptomycetaceae; genus Streptomyces; species Streptomyces sp. WG7. The sequence goes on along the minus strand of NZ_JBNGGE010000007.1, from coordinate 120,315 downwards.
CCTCCTCGGTGTCGGCGCCGTGCGGGCGGCCCGCCCAGCGGATCGCGCCGGGGGTCGCGGAGAGCCGGAAGAGGACGTTCTGCATGCGCAGCGGGCCCAGCTCGGGATCGTCGACGGTGGTGACGGTGTCGAGCGCCCGGTACTGCGGGTCGGCCATCACGTCCCGTACGTCCTGGACCGGGGCGACCGCCGCCTCGGCCTTCTCGAAGGCGGCGAGCACGTCGGCGCGGCTGTGCCGGGCGATCCAGTCGCCGACCGCCGCGTCGAGCACGTCGGCGTGCCGGGCCCGGTCCGCGCCCGACGCGAACCAGGGCTCGTCGATCAGCTCCGGGCGCCCCACCAGGCGCATCACGCGTTCGGCGACCGACTGGGCCGAGGTGGAGACGGCGACCCAGGTGCCGTCGGCGGTTCGGTAGGTGTTGCGCGGGGCGTTGTTCTGCGAGCGGTTGCCGGTGCGCGGCTGGACGTGGCCGAGCTGGTCGTACCAGGTGGGCTGCGGGCCCAGCACGGTCAGGATCGGCTCGATGATCGCCATGTCGACGACCTGGCCCTCGCCGGTGCGCTCGCGGGCGGCCAGCGCGGTCATCACGGCGTACGCCGTCGCCAGGGCGGCGATCGAGTCGGCGAGGCCGAACGGCGGCAGCGTAGGCGGGGCGTCCGGCTCGCCGGTCATCGCGGCGAAGCCGCTCATGGCCTCGGCGAGCGTGCCGAACCCGGGGCGGCGCGCGTACGGGCCGAACTGGCCGAAGCCGGTGACGCGGGTGAGGACCAGGCGGGGGTTGACGGCGGACAGCTCGTCCCAGCCCAGGTCCCACTTCTCCAGCGTGCCCGGCCGGAAGTTCTCGATGACGACGTCCGCGGTCGCGGCGAGGCGGAGGAGGGTGGTGCGGCCGGCGGGCCTGGACAGGTTCAGGGTGATCGTGCGCTTGTTGCGGCCCAGCAGTTTCCACCACAGGCCGATGCCGTCCTTGGAGGGGCCGTGGCCCCGGGAGGGGTCGGGCCGGTCGGGGTGTTCGACCTTGACGACCTCGGCGCCGAAGTCGCCGAGCATGGTGGCGGCGAGCGGGCCCGCGAAGAGGGTGGCGAGGTCGAGGACGCGCAGACCGGCCAGCGGGGAGGCCGGGGGAGCGGGGGAGGCGGGGGCAGAGGTCACGAGGGGCTGGGACATGGGCGGGTGGCCTCCCGGTGGGTGAGGTGGGCGAGGGTGTCGAAGCCGGTGCCGTCGAAGCCGCCGACCGAGGTGGCCAGGCGGTTCTTCAGCGGGGCCGTCCAGTGCTCGGGCAGGGCGGCGGGGGAACCGGCGAGCAGGCCGGCGACGCTGCCGGCGGTGGCGCCGTTGGAGTCGGTGTCCCAGCCGCCGGACACGGCACGGGAGACCGAGCCGGTGAAGTCGCCGTCCGCGTGGGTGAGGGCGGCGGCGATCAGGGCCGTGTTGGGGACGGCGTGGACCCAGTGGTGGGTGGGGGAGTGGAGGGCGTGGAGCGCGTCCACGACCGTGTCGAAGTCGGTGTGCGTCCCGGCGAGGTGGACGGCGTGGCGGACGGCTGCCGCGAGGCGGGAGCCGGGCGGTACGACCGCGAGGCCCGCGCGCAGACAGGCGTGGACGTCGTGGGCGCCGGTCGCGGCGGTGGCGATGAGGGCCGCCGCGAACATCGCCGCGTAGACGCCGTTGGCCGTGTGGGTGAGGGTCGCGTCCCGGTGGGCCTGCGCGGCCGCCGCGGCCGGGTCGCCCGGGTTGGTCCAGCCGTGCACGTCGGCGCGGATCAGGGCGCCGATCCACTCGCGGAACGGGTTGCGGTGGCGGGCGGTGTGCGGGGGTTCGAGGCCGCAGAGCAGGTTGCGGTAGGCGACGCGTTCGGCGGTGAAGGCGCGGCCGGCGGGGAGTTCGTCGAGCCAGAGGCGGGCCACGTCGGCGGTGGTGAAGGCCCTGCCGTGGCGTTGCAGGAGCAGCAGGCCCAGGAGGGGATGGTTGAGGTCGTCGTCCTCGGGCATTCCGTCGATGTTCTCGGCCAGGGACGTGGGCGCCGAGCGGCGGTTCCAGGGGTGGGCGGCGAGGAGGTCCGCGGGGACGCCCCGGGCGGTGAAGTAGGCGGTCGGGGGCCAGTTGCCGACGGCCCGGGCGAGCAGGCGGATGCCGGTCAGGGGGAGTTTCTCGACGGGTTTGCCCAGCAGGCAGCCGGCCGCCCGGCCGAGCCAGGCGGCTTCCAGGCGGGCGGGGGACACGGGTGCGGGGCGGGGTGCGGGCCAGCCGGGGCACAGTGCCTTGATCTGGTCGAGGTCCGTCGGTTCCTGCTCCGCCGACGGACTCGGCAGGTCGGCCAGTTCGTCCAGGAGGTCCTTCGCCAGGAGGCGGAGGTAGGGCGAGGCCGGCCGGGCGGAGGAGCCCGCCCGGGACGGGGCCTCGCAGCCGCCCGCCGCCCGCCAGCGGGCCGCGACCGCCGACGGGTTGCGGCCGTCCAGCCGCGCCTGGCGCAGCTCGTGGCCGATCAGGTCCTCGGGCTGGACCCAGGTCAGTCGGAGCATCCCGCGCCCCCGATCGCCTCGAACGCCTCCTCGTGCGCGCGGCGGCGCGTCACGTCGCGCTCGAAGACCTCCCGCGCGACCTCGGTGAGTGTCGCCGCCGGCGCCCACAGGTCCAGCCGGCTCGCCTCCGCGACCGTCTTCGCCCAGTCCTCCGGGACCGGTGAGCCCAGCGCCCCGGCCAGCGCGCCGGCCATCGTGGCGATGGAGTCGCAGTCCCGGCCGTAGTTCACCGCGCCGAGGACCGCGTGCCGGTAGTCGCCGCCGGAGACGAGCAGCATGCCGAGGGCGACGGGCAGTTCCTCGATCGCGTGCAGCCGGGACGGGCGCCGGGCACCGAGCGAGGGCGCGCGGTAGTCGGCGCCCACCGTGTCGTACGGGGCCACCGCCTCCCGCAGCGGCACGAGCGCCGACTCGAAGTCCGTGTACCGCGAGGCCGCTTCGCAGACCGCCTCGATCGCCGCCCGGGTGCCGTCCTTGGCCAGGGACAGACAGGCGGCCACCACCGACTCCGGCGTCGCCCCGGGCAGGCAGGCCGCGGCCACCGCCGCCGCGAGGACACCGGCCGCCTCCCGGCCGTACGACGACTGGTGCGCGCCCGCGACGTCCAGCGCCTCGGCGTAGGCGCCCGCCGGGTTGCCCGCGTTGACCAGGCCGACCGGGGCCATGTACATCGCGGCACCGCAGTTGACGATGTTGCCGGTGCCCGCCTCGCGCGGGTCCACGTGGCCGTAGTGGATCCTCGCCACCAGCCACTTCTCCGCCAGGAAGATCCGCTGGAGCGGGAGGGCCTCCGCCTCCAGTTCCGGAATCCAGCGCGGGGTGGACACCAGGTCCGGGACCAGGTGCTCGGCGACCGCGTAGGCGTCGAGGTGGTCGCGGACCGTGTCGTACACCCGTACCAGGGCGTGGGTCATCAGGGTGTCGTCGGTGATGTGTCCGTCGCCCTTGTGGTACGGGGCGATGGGGCGGGCGGTGCGCCAGGCGTCGCCGTTCCAGGGGCCGACGACGCCGTGGACGCGGCCGCCGTGGCGTTCGAGGATCTGCTCGGGGGAGTAGCCCTCGACCGGGCCGCCGAGCGCGTCGCCGACGGCCGCGCCGACGAGGGCGCCGGTGACGCGCTCCTCCAGGGACGGCGTGCCGCTTTCCGCTGTTCCGGATGTCCTCATGTCGTGTCGCGTCCTCATGTCGTGTCGCGTCCTTCGCGTTCTTCGCGCTCTTCGTGTCTGTCGCGGCCTTCCGGGCGTTCTCGTGGTTCTCGCCGGGACGGTTGCGTGGCGTGCAGGAGTCCGGCGAGTTCGACCAGGTCGGTGCCGGTGAGGCGGGGCAGTACGCAGCCGGGGAGCGTGCGGCAGGCCTCCCGCCAGGACGCGGGGACCGACGTGCCGCCGCCCAGCGCGCCGGTGAGGGCGCCGGCCAGTGCGGGAGCGGAGTCCGCGACCCTGGAGAGACAGGCCGCAGCCGGTACGGCCTCCGCGACGCGGCCCCGGGCGGCGGTGGCCAGGGCGAGGGCGACCGGGACGGTCTCGGCGGCGGCGATGCCGTAGCTGTAGACGTGGTCGACGATTCTGTGCTCCAGCAGCGGTACGAGCGCGAAGGTGCTTTCGGCGTCCGCCGCCAGGGCCAGGGCCAGGCGGGCGTTGCGGCCGATCTCCGTCTCCTCGGGGAGTTCGGCGAGCGCGGCCGTCACACAGGTGCCTACGCCGGCGCCGTCGAGGGCGCAGGCCAGTGCCGCGGCCATGGCGCGGGCGCCGTGCACGCCGTCGCCGTCCTGGGTGTAGCGGGCGTCGAACTCGGCGAGGTCGGCGGCGAGCCGCGGGGCGCCGGGGTGGGCGACGGCGAGGACGCAGGCGCGGACGCAGGCGGCGTCGTCGAAGTAGTGCGGGTTGTCGTGGCCGGTGGCGGGCGGGCGCAGGCCGGTGGCGAGGTTGCCGAGCCCGGCCCGTACCGAGATGCGGGCCCGCAGCGGCAGCACCGCCGACTCGACCTCGGGGGCGCGGTCCGCCGCCGCGGCCACCTCGCTGGCGACGGCGTTCCAGGTCAGGTCGATCGCGGCCCGCATCCGCCGCTCCCGGCTGAGGTCGCCGAGCGCGCTGTCGTCCCCGGCCCGCAGCACCGCTTCCGCGGCGAACGCGGCCCACTCGGCGTCGTCGGAGGGGCCGAGGCGGAGCGGTTCCGGGGGCTGGTTGAGGGCGATGGGGACGGGGAGGGTGGTGGTCGCGTTCTGCTCGGCGAAGGTGTCCAGCTCGCGGGTGAGGCGGCGCGTCCACTCGGGCATCCGGGCGGCCCGGTGCCGGGCGGCGGGCCAGCCGGCGGCGTCCCCCGCGGCGAGTCCGAGGAGGAGGCCCTCGATGCGGTCGGGCCCCGGTGTCGTGCGGGCCGGCGTGGCGGGCCCGGGCTCGGGTCCCGGCCGGTGCCCGCTCCCGGCGGGCGCCGACCGCTCCGGCGCGCCGGGCGGGGCGACGTACGCGGTGGTGGCCGGTTCCTCACCGGAGGCACGGGACCTGCTCACGGCCGCACCCCCGCCGCCGCGTCGCCGTACGGCACGGGCGCGGACCTTGCGGGCCCCGTGTGCTGTGGGCACTCCGGGTGCCCGGGATGCCCGGGGTTCTCTGGGTGCTCTGGGGAGTCTGCTGCCTGCGGTACGGCTGCGCCATGCGGGGCCGGGCGCCGGTCCGCTGCGGCGAGGGTGTCGTTCCGTACGGAGTCGCCGTGCTCCGCGGACGCGCCGCTCGGTACCGGTGCGAGCCGGTCGTCGGGTGCGGGCTCCCGCCCCTGCTTCGCCACCGGTCCCCGTCCGAGCGCCGGACTGGCGGGCCCCGGTACGGAATCGTCGGCGGGCTCCGGTACGCAACCGTCGGCGGGCTCCGGTACGGGACCGGTGCGCCGTGCGGCGTGCTCGCCCGGGGCAGGGGCGTCGCGGGGGCGGGGGCTCCCGCCCCGTGGGCCGTCCCAGGCCCGGGCGGTGCGTGAGCGGTCCTCCCGGTCCTCCCAATCCTCCGCGCCCCGGTCCTCCGCGCCCCGCGTCTCCGCGTCCCGCGTCAGCAGGTCGGCCACCTCCAGCACATGGTGGCCCGCCATCGCCGGCAGGCAGCTGCCGCGGGCCGGACCGATGGCCGCCGCCCACTCGGCCGGGATCGCGGCGGCGCCCCGGGAGGCGCCGGCCAGGGCGCCGGCCACCGCCGCCGTGGTGTCGGCGTCGCGGCCCATGTTGACGGCCGTCAGCACGGCGTCCGTGAAGTCGCCGTCGGCCGCCGCGTACGCGCCGAAGGCGAGGGCGACCGCCTCGGGGGCCAGGTCGGTCCACGGGTAGCCGCCGATGACCACGGCGGAGCGGACGGCGCGTTCGCCGAGGTGGGCCGCCGTCATCGCGCGGCGCAGGCAGCGGGCCGTCCACGAGTCGTCCGGGACGACGGCCAGGGCGGAGGCCACGACCGCGACGGTCGGTGCCCCCGCCATCGCCGCCGCGACACCCGCCGCCACCGCCTGGCCGCCGTAGATGCCCTCGCCGTCGTGGCTGACCGAGCCGTCGATCGCCACCAGCCGGGCCGCCTCGGCGGGCCGTCCCGCCGCGAACACTCCGTGGGGCGCGGCGCGCATGGCCAGTCCGTCGCTCCAGGCGTGGCGGTGCTGGGCGGAGACGGGGGCGGCCAGGCCGCGGCGCAGGTTCTCCAGGGTGCCGCGTTCGCTGAAGCCCGCGCCCCGGAACGGGCCCTCCTCCCGGTCCGCGATCCACTCGTGCCAGGCCGTCTCGACATGGCCGGGGGTGAGCGCGGAGCCGTACCGGGCCAGCAGCAGGCCGGAGAAGATCGCGTACTCGGTGTCGTCGGTGCCGGCCGGCTTCTCGGCCACGTATCCCGTGATCCGTCCCCAGCGGGCGCGGATCTCGGAGGGCAGCATGTTCTCGGCCGGCGCCCCGAGGGCGTCCCCGACGGCCAGCCCGAGCAGCGCGCCCCGGGCCCGTTCGCGGAGTCCGACGGCGTCCCCGGGCGCGGGGGCCGGGGGAATACAGGCGGTGGATGCCATGCGGCCTCTCCTCTCCCTTTGCTGATGTGTCCCCGGTGCGGTGCGTCGCGCAGCCTCACAGGCCTCAGCGTCACCCGGTCGGTCATATGTGCAGGCAAGATCACGCATGAGCGCAGGAAGGTAAAACCGCAGGTAAGCCCAGCCTTTCCTTGCTGGCGACGCGGAAATGAGTGACGTAGATTGGGCGTTGTCGAGAAGTAGAACGTGTCCAAACTAGCTTCCCGGGGGAACCCGCATGGCCATCATCGAGACCGAGGCGACGCTGCACGAGGCGCACCGCGACAACCACACGCACCGCGACGTGAACGGCGGCTGGCTGCGCCCCGCCGTCTTCGGCGCGATGGACGGCCTGGTCTCCAACCTCGCCCTGATGACCGGTGTCGCGGGCGGCGCGGCCGGTCAGCACACCGTCGTGCTGAGCGGACTGGCCGGACTGGCCGCCGGTGCCTTCTCCATGGCCGCCGGCGAGTACACCTCCGTCGCCTCGCAGCGCGAGCTCGTCGAGGCCGAGCTGGACGTGGAGCGCCAGGAGCTGAGGAAGCACCCCGCGGACGAGGAGGCCGAGCTCGCCGCGCTCTACGAGGCCCGCGGCGTCGAGACCGGCCTCGCCCGCGAGGTGGCCCGTCAGCTGTCCCGCGACCCCGAGCAGGCCCTGGAGATACACGCCCGCGAGGAACTGGGCATCGACCCCTCCGACCTGCCGTCGCCGCTGGTCGCGGCCGTTTCGTCGTTCGGGTCCTTCGCGCTGGGCGCCCTGCTCCCCGTCCTGCCGTTCCTGCTCGGCGCCAGTGCGCTGTGGCCCGCGGTGGTGCTCGCGCTGGCCGGGCTGTTCCTGTGCGGCGCGGTGGTCGCCAAGGTCACCGCACGCAGCTGGTGGTACAGCGGACTGCGGCAGCTCGCACTCGGTGGCGCGGCGGCCGGTGTGACGTACGCCCTGGGCAGCCTGTTCGGGACGGCCGTAGGATAGCGCGGCTCGAACTTATGCGACGGACCGCATAAGTAGCCGTTACGCGCGGGTTTCGAGTGCGTGATCCCCGGGCATGAGCCGTAAGCGCTGTAGGCAATGAGGCCTGCCGCACACCCGCGGAGTGGGCGACGACGCTCCCTCCGCGCCCTCGGGCCGACGGACATCGATCTGTCCGCCACGGTCCCCACAGCCTCCACCGCCGGGTGCGGAACCCCCGCCGCATCCCCCGGTGTCCGCATGTTGGAACGGATTATCCCGCTGTCCGAGAACCGCTCCATCATGTAACCTGCATCAAATTTTGCACTCACGCAGAGGGCCAACGTCGTCCCTCGGCACTTGCTCCCCCAGAGCCTCAAGGGCCTGGGAGGTCCCCAGCCAGATGACGACGACGGGAGAGCCGATGCGTACGCCGCGCCAGCCGTCCCAGCACTCCGCGAGTGGCCAGAACCGGTCCTTCATGGATGCTCGCCCTGCCGCGCAGGGCATGTACGACCCCCGCAACGAGCACGACGCCTGCGGCGTCGGATTCGTCGCCACCCTCACCGGCGAGGCGTCCCACACCCTGGTCGACCAGGCGCTCACCGTGCTGCGCAACCTGGAGCACCGGGGCGCCACCGGCTCCGAGCCCGACTCGGGCGACGGCGCGGGCATCCTCTCCCAGGTGCCGGACGCCTTCTTCCGCGAGGTGGCCGGATTCGAACTGCCCGAGGCCGGGGCGTACGCCGTCGGCATCGCCTTCCTCCCCGTGGACGGCACCGAGGACGCCGTCTCGCGGATCGAGACCATCGCGGCCGAGGAGGGCCTCACCGTCCTCGGCTGGCGCGAGGTCCCGGTCGCCCCGCAGATGCTCGGCGCCACCGCCCGTTCGACCATGCCGGTCTTCCGCCAGATCTTCGTGACCGACGGCACGTCGCAGGGCATCGCCCTCGACCGGCACGCCTTCGCGCTGCGCAAGCGCGCCGAGCGCGAGGCCGACGTCTACTTCCCGTCGCTGTCCGCGCGGACCATCGTCTACAAGGGCATGCTGACCACCGGCCAGCTGGAGCCCTTCTTCCCGGACCTGTCCGACCGCCGCTTCGCCTCCGCGATCGCGCTCGTGCACTCCCGGTTCTCGACGAACACCTTCCCGGCCTGGCCCCTCGCCCACCCGTACCGCTTCGTCGCGCACAACGGCGAGATCAACACGGTCAAGGGCAACCGCAACTGGATGGTCGCCCGCGAGTCCCAGCTCGCCTCCGACCTGTTCGGCTCGTCCGCGGACCTGAAGCGGCTCTTCCCGATCTGCACGCCGGACGCCTCGGACTCCGCCTCCTTCGACGAGGTCCTGGAGCTGCTGCACCTCGGCGGGCGCTCGCTGCCGCACTCCGTGCTGATGATGATCCCGGAGGCGTGGGAGAACCACGAGTCCATGAACATCAAGGACTCGGCCCGGCGCGCCTTCTACCAGTTCCACTCCACGATGATGGAGCCCTGGGACGGCCCCGCCTGCGTCACCTTCACCGACGGCACCCAGGTCGGCGCCGTCCTCGACCGCAACGGCCTGCGCCCCGGCCGCTACTGGGTCACCGACGACGGCCTCGTCGTCCTCGGCTCCGAGGTCGGCGTCCTCGACATCGACCCCGCGAAGGTCGTCCGCAAGGGCCGCCTCCAGCCCGGCCGCATGTTCCTGGTGGACACCGCCGAGCACCGCATCATCGAGGACGACGAGATCAAGGCCCGGCTCGCCGCCGAGCAGCCGTACGCCGAGTGGATCGAGGCCGGCGAGATCGAGCTGTCCGACCTGCCCGAGCGCGAGCACATCGTGCACACCCACGCCTCGGTCACCCGCCGCCAGCAGACCTTCGGGTACACCGAGGAGGAGCTGCGCGTCATCCTCGCGCCGATGGCCAAGGCCGGGGCCGAGCCGATCGGCTCCATGGGCACCGACTCGCCGATCGCCGCGCTCTCCGAGCGCCCCCGGCTGCTCTTCGACTACTTCACCCAGCTGTTCGCGCAGGTCACCAACCCGCCGCTGGACGCCATCCGCGAGGAACTGGTCACCTCCCTGCGCTCCTCGCTGGGCCCGCAGGGCAACCTGCTGGAGCCGTCGGCCGCCTCCTGCCGCAGCGTCCTGCTGCCGTTCCCGGTGATCGACAACGACGAGCTGGCCAAGCTCATCCACATCAACGCCGACGGCGACATGCCCGGCTTCAAGGCCGCGACCCTCTCCGGCCTCTACCGGGTGCACGGCGGCGGCGACGCGCTCGCCGCGCGCATAGAGGAGATCTGCGCCGAGGCCGACGCCGCCATCGAGAACGGCGCCCGGCTCATCGTCCTGTCCGACCGCCACTCGGACGCCGAGCACGCGCCGATCCCGTCGCTGCTGCTCACCGCGGCCGTCCACCACCACCTCATCCGCACCAAGCAGCGCACCCAGGTGGGTCTGCTGGTCGAGGCCGGCGACGTCCGCGAGGTCCACCACGTCGCCCTGCTCATCGGCTACGGCGCCGCCGCCGTCAACCCGTACCTGGCGATGGAGTCCGTCGAGGACCTGGTCCGCGCGGGCACCTTCCTGCCCGGCGCCGAGCCCGAGCAGGCCATCCGCAACCTGATCTACGCCCTCGGCAAGGGCGTCCTCAAGGTCATGTCCAAGATGGGCATCTCCACCGTCGCCTCCTACCGCGGCGCCCAGGTCTTCGAGGCCGTCGGCCTGGACGAGGCCTTCGTCGAGAAGTACTTCAACGGCACCGCCACCAAGATCGGCGGCGTCGGCATCGACGTGATCGCCAAGGAGGTCGCCGCCCGCCACGCCAAGGCCTACCCGGCCAGCGGCATCGCGCCCGCCCACCGCGCCCTCGACATCGGCGGCGAGTACCAGTGGCGCCGCGAGGGCGAGCCGCACCTGTTCGACCCGGAGACGGTCTTCCGCCTCCAGCACTCCACGCGCTCCGGCAAGTACGACATCTTCAAGAAGTACACCGAGCGCGTGAACGAGCAGTCCGAGCGCCTGATGACGCTGCGCGGCCTGTTCGGTTTCAAGAGCGACCGGCAGCCGATCCCGATCGACGAGGTCGAGCCCGTCTCCGAGATCGTCAAGCGCTTCTCCACCGGCGCCATGTCGTACGGCTCCATCTCCCAGGAGGCGCACGAGACCCTCGCCATCGCCATGAACCAGCTGGGCGGCAAGTCCAACACCGGTGAGGGCGGCGAGGACCCGGAGCGCCTGTACGACCCGGCGCGCCGCTCCTCGATCAAGCAGGTCGCCTCCGGCCGCTTCGGCGTCACCTCCGAGTACCTGGTCAACGCCGACGACATCCAGATCAAGATGGCCCAGGGCGCCAAGCCCGGCGAGGGCGGCCAGCTGCCCGGCCACAAGGTGTACCCGTGGGTCGCCAAGACGCGTCACTCGACGCCCGGCGTGGGCCTGATCTCCCCGCCGCCGCACCACGACATCTACTCCATCGAGGACCTGGCCCAGCTGATCCACGACCTGAAGAACGCGAACCCGCAGGCGCGGATTCACGTCAAGCTGGTCTCCGAGGTCGGCGTCGGCACGGTCGCGGCGGGTGTGTCGAAGGCGCACGCGGACGTCGTCCTCATCTCCGGCCACGACGGCGGCACGGGCGCCTCCCCGCTGACGTCGCTCAAGCACGCGGGCGGTCCCTGGGAGCTGGGCCTCGCCGAGACCCAGCAGACCCTGCTGCTCAACGGCCTGCGCGACCGGATCGTCGTGCAGACCGACGGCCAGCTCAAGACCGGCCGGGACGTGGTCATCGCCGCGCTGCTCGGCGCCGAGGAGTTCGGTTTCGCGACCGCGCCGCTCGTCGTCTCCGGCTGCGTCATGATGCGCGTCTGCCACCTGGACACCTGCCCGGTCGGCATCGCCACCCAGAACCCGGTGCTGCGCGACCGGTTCTCCGGCAAGGCCGAGTACATCGTCAACTTCTTCAAGTTCATCGCCGAAGAGGTCCGCGAGATCCTCGCCGAGCTGGGCTTCCGCTCCATCGAGGAGGCCGTCGGCCACGCCGAGACCCTCGACGTCACCCGCGCCGTCCACCACTGGAAGGCGCAGGGCCTGGACCTGGCGCCGCTGTTCCACGTGCCGGAGCTGCCCGAGGGCGCGGTGCGCCACCAGGTGACCGTCCAGGACCACGGCCTGGAGAAGGCCCTCGACAACCAGCTGATCAAGCTCGCGTCGGACGCGCTCGGTGCCACGGACGCCACCGACGCCGCACCTGTGCGCGCCCAGGTCGCCATCCGCAACATCAACCGCACGGTCGGCACCATGCTCGGCCACGAGGTCACGAAGAAGTTCGGCGGCGCGGGCCTGCCCGACGACACCGTCGACATCACCTTCACCGGCTCCGCCGGCCAGTCCTTCGGCGCCTTCGTCCCGCGCGGCATCACGCTGCGCCTGGAGGGCGACGCCAACGACTACGTCGGCAAGGGCCTCTCCGGCGGCCGGATCGTCGTCCGCCCCGACCGGGGCGCCGACCACCTCGCCGAGTACTCCACCATCGCCGGCAACACCATCGGCTACGGCGCCACCGGCGGCGAGATGTTCCTGCGCGGCAAGGTCGGCGAGCGCTTCTGCGTCCGCAACTCCGGCGCGCTGGTCGTCTCCGAGGGCGTCGGCGACCACGGCTGCGAGTACATGACCGGCGGCCACGCGGTCGTTCTCGGCGAGACCGGACGCAACTTCGCGGCCGGCATGTCCGGCGGCATCGCCTACGTCATCGACCTGGACCGCGACAACGTCAACGCCGGCAACGTGAACGCCGTCGAGGCACTGGACGACACCGACCGCGCGTGGCTGCACGACGTCGTGCGCCGGCACCACGAGGAGACGGGCTCGACCGTCGCCGAGAAGCTGCTCGCCGAGTGGCCCACCGCCGTGGAGCGCTTCAGCAAGATCATCCCCAGTACGTACAAGGCAGTGCTCGCCGCCAAGGACGCCGCCGAGCGAGCCGGTCTCTCCGAGACCGAGACCACCGAGAAGATGATGGAGGCGGCGACCAATGGCTGATCCCAAGGGCTTCCTGAACCACGGACGCGAGGTCGCCCAGACCCGCCCCGTCGACGAGCGCGTCAAGGACTGGAACGAGGTCTACGTCCCCGGCTCCCTGCTGCCGATCATCAGCAAGCAGGCCAGCCGCTGCATGGACTGCGGCATCCCGTTCTGCCACAACGGCTGCCCGCTCGGGAACCTGATCCCCGAGTGGAACGACTACGCCTACCGCGAGGACTGGCAGGCCGCGCAGGAGCGCCTGCACGCCACCAACAACTTCCCGGAGTTCACCGGCCGCCTGTGCCCGGCCCCGTGCGAGTCGGCGTGCGTGCTCGGCATCAACCAGCCGCCGGTCACCATCAAGAACGTCGAGGTCTCGATCATCGACAAGGCGTGGGAGACCGGGGACGTCGCCCCGCAGATCCCCGAGCGCCTGTCCGGCAAGACCGTCGCCGTCATCGGCTCCGGCCCGGCCGGCCTCGCCGCCGCCCAGCAGCTCACCCGGGCCGGCCACACCGTCGCCGTCTACGAGCGCGCGGACCGCATCGGAGGCCTCCTCCGCTACGGCATCCCCGAGTTCAAGATGGAGAAGCGGCACATCAACCGCCGCATCGAGCAGATGCGCGCGGAGGGCACCCGCTTCCGCACCGGCGTCGAGATCGGCCGCGACCTCAAGGCGACCGACCTCAGGAAGCGCTACGACGCCGTCGTCATCGCCGCCGGCGCCACCACCGCCCGCGACCTGCCGGTCCCCGGCCGCGAGCTGAACGGCATCCACCAGGCCATGGAGTACCTCCCCCTGGCCAACAAGGTCCAGGAGGGCGACTACGTGGCGCCCCCGATCACCGCCGAGGGCAAGCACGTCGTCGTCATCGGCGGCGGCGACACCGGCGCCGACTGCGTGGGCACCGCCCACCGCCAGGGCGCGGCCTCCGTCACCCAGCTGGAGATCATGCCCCGCCCGGGCGAGGAGCGGAACCCGGTCTCCCAGCCGTGGCCGACCTTCCCGATGCTCTACAAGGTCACCAGCGCCCACGAGGAGGGCGGCGAGCGGGTCTACGCCGTCTCCACCACCCACTTCGAGGGCGACGCGGACGGCAACGTCCAGTGGCTGCACATGAGCGAGGTCGAGTTCATCGACGGCAAGCTCACCCCCAAGCCGGGCACCGAGCGGAAGATCCCGGCCCAGCTGGTCACCCTCGCCATGGGCTTCACCGGCACCGACCGGGAGAACGGACTGGTCGACCAGTTCGGCCTGGAGCTCGACGCACGGGGTAACATCGCCCGGGACGCCGACTTCCAGACCAACGTGCCGGGTGTGTTCGTCGCCGGTGACGCCGGCCGCGGCCAGTCGCTCATCGTCTGGGCGATCGCGGAGGGCCGCTCCGCAGCCCGCGGCGCCGACCGCTTCCTGACCGGAGCCAGCGAACTGCCGGCCCCGATCCGCCCGACGGACCGCGCCCTCGCGGTCTGACGGACGGAACAACCGAAGAACGTCCCGCACAAAGGCGTGCGGAACACTGATGGCGCCTGCCCCGTCCCCGACCGGACAAAGGGCAGGCGCCGTCGCATGCGCGCCTACGGCAGCCTGTACGTCTGCCCGTACATCTCCCACACCAGCGGAGTGTCGAGCTTCATGTTCCCGGCCTCCAGGAACCGCCGCTGCGCCGTGTCGACGCGGGAGGTGTCGATGCCCGGACGCCGGGCCCGCATGGCGTCGCGGCGGACGTCCAGGAAGGCGTCCAGGTAGGTCTTCTCGACGCCGCCCTGCCCCGGCGTCTTCGCCTTGCCCATGGCCTGCTCGCGCAGCCCGTAGAAGCCGTCGGCGCTCGTGTCCGGGCCGTGGAAGACCATCGCGTCGAAGTACACGAACTGGCCCAGCGTGCCCAGGCCGTCCAGCTTGGCCAGGCGGACCGCCGGCTCGAAGTAGACCCGGTCGCGTTCCTCCTCCTGCGCCGCACGGAACGCCGGCAGCTCCGCCTCCGCCTGCCAGGCGGCCGTGAAACCGGGGTCCAGGCCCTCGTGCGAGTCGCTGCCGTCCACCTCGCGCAGGGCGGGCAGGTACGCCGCCAGGCCGTTGCCCGGGTGGGCCTCGGTGTAGCGCTCGACCAGCGTGAGCAGGTCGTGCGTGCCCGTGCAGAAGCCGATGATGCCCGCCGTGTAGCCGCACCCGTCGCCGAGGTCCTCGATGACGCCGTAGGAGGTGCGCCACTTCGTGGTCGAGTTCTCGGCGCTGGACACCAGCTGCTGGGCCAGCTCCTTCTTCGCGGGGGCGGCGAGCCCCGGCGGCAGGTCGGCGATCAGCGCGTCGTCCGCCGCCCGCTCCTCCTCCGCCCGGCTCTTCGCGTCCTCGCGGGACGACTGGGCGGTGGACGCGGGCGGCGCCACCGGGGCGTCGGCCGAGTCCGTCGGCATCACGAAGTACACCCCCGTGGCGATCACGGGAACGGCCGCGAGGAGCAGCACACCGGCACGTTTCATCGGGGAATACCTCTCATAGGGAAATGCCTCCACCTGTCAGTTGCGACACCTTGACCGCCGCCGTCACCGCCAGCAGCACCACCAGCCCCGCGCACGCTCCCGCCTGCACCGCCACCCGGCGCCCGTCCCGGGGCGCGTACGCGAACGCCAGGGCCAGCGCGCCGCCCACCAGCAGGCCGCCGAGATGACCCTGCCAGGAGGTGAGCCCGGCGGACAGCACCAGCCACAACAGCAGGAGGGCCATGAAACGGTTGACCGAGGCCATGTCAGCGCCCAGACGGCGGTGCAGGACGTAGTACGCGGCCCCCACACCGAAGATCGCACCCGACGCGCCGACCGAGGACTGCCCGGGGTCACCCAGCACCAGCTGCAGGACGGAACCACCGAGCGCCGACAGCAGGTACAGGACCACGAAGCGGACCCGGCCGAGCATCAGCTCCACCACCCGCCCCAGCTGCCACAAAGCGACCATGTTCATCGTGAGGTGCAGGATCCCGAAGGTGCCCTCGAACGGCGACAGGTGGAGAAAGGCGCCGGTGAGCATCCGCTCCCATTCGCCGGCGGCGACGCCCTCCGCCCGGAAGAGCCCGAAGTGGGCACTCTCGTAGACGTAGTGCCCGCCGTCCGGGCCGACCAGCCGCGCACCGACCATCGAGAACCGGTCCACGATCTCCGGCCGCACCACCTCCGCCAGATACGCCAGGAGGTTGAGCCCGAACAGGACGTACGTCACCACGGGCGTCGCCCAGACCCGGCCGCCCGCGATGGTCCGGGCCTGCCGGACCGACCGCGCCCCCTCCTTCACGCACTCGGGACACTGGTGGCCGACGGACGCCTCCCGCATGCAGTCCGGGCAGATGTGGCGCTCGCAGCGGGTGCAGCGGACGTGGCACTCCACCGCGGGATGGCGGTAGCAGGTGGTGACGGTGGACTCGGAATCCACGGCCGGCTCCTCGGGACGGACGGACGGTGAGCCGGTGGGGACGGCGGCGAACAAAATAGCGAACGCCTGTGGACGAGCTGAGAGGCGGGGTGCGCCGTGCCGTAACCTCGGCAGCCAGATGCCGTAAGTCCCAAGGGTGACGGGGGAGTCCGCATGGCCGCGATCAGTCTCACCAAGGTGCGGGAGACCGCGCCCGCGCTGGTCGAACCGTACCGGAGCGCCGGGGTGTCGCTGACCAAGCACGGACTGGAGGGGACCAGGGCGGCCGTCTACCTCGTCGTCGACTACTCCGGCTCCATGAAGCCGTACTACAAGGACGGCAGCGTGCAGGCGCTCGCCGACCGGGTCCTCGGCCTGTCCGCGCACCTCGACGACGACGGCACCGTGCCGGTCGTGTTCTTCTCCACCGACGTCGACGCCGTCACCGAGATCGCCCTCGCCGACCACCAGGGACGGATCGAGCGGATCGCGGCCGGCCTCGGGCACATGGGCAAGACCAGCTACCACCTGGCCATGGACGCCGTCATCGACCACTACCTCGACAGCGGCGCCCGCCACCCCGCCCTGGTCGTCTTCCAGACCGACGGCGGCCCGATCAACCGGCTCGCCGCGGAGCGGTACCTGTGCAAGGCGGCAACGCTCCCCCTGTTCTGGCAGTTCGTCGGCTTCGGCGACCCGGACAGCCGCCAGTTCGAGTACCTGCGCAGACTCGACGAGCTGGCGGTGCCGGGCAAGCGGGTCGTCGACAACGCCGGGTTCTTCCACGCGGGCCGCGACCCGCGGAAGGTGACCGACGCCGAGTTGTACGACCACCTGGTGGGCGAGTTCCCCGCGTGGCTGGTGGCCGCACGCGCGCAGGGCATCGTGCGGCCCTGGTAGGGGTACCGCCCAGGGGCGCCGGAGGGACGGCCGGTGCGGGGCCGGCCGTTCACGTGTCGCACTCCAGCACCGTCCGGCACAGCCCGCACCGCGCCCGCACCCGCCCCCGCACCGGCACCCTGATCCGCTGATGACAGGTCGGACAGGAGAACGACACCCGCAGCGGCCCCCGCCCGCCCGGCGTGAAGGAGTACGGCCCGTCCACCGGAAGGGCCGCGGCGGCATGCGGGTCCTGGGCGTGACGACGGTCCCGGGCATAACGGCGGCGGCCCGCCCAGCCCGCCGCGGTCAGCGGCGGCTGCTGCTCGTCCCGGCGGGCCCGGGCCATGCCCTTGACGTACGCCGTGTACGCCTGCGGACTGGTGAACCACACCGCGGGGTCCTCACCGAACACCAGCGCCCGCTTGGCCAGGACGTAGCCGAACTCCTCCGGCGTCAGATACCCCAGCTTCTGCGACGACGCCGAGTCCTCCCGGTAGGCGTCCAGCAGCAGCCAGCCGGCACCCAGGTACGTCGTCGCCGTGTCGGTGAGGATCTCGTTGTCCCGCGTGCCGGCGAAGGACAGGCCCAGACGGTGCAGATACACGTGCATCACCTCGTGCGCGAGGGCCGCGCCGATGTCCCGGCGATGCGTACGGAACCGGTCGTTCAACTCGATGAAGTACTCCGGGCCCGCCGCGAGCTCGACACTCGCCGCATGCGTCATCTCCCGGAAGGACACGATCATCCGCGCATCCGGGAGACGGTAGTGACGCACCAGCTCGTGCGCCACCCGCTGGGCCCCCAGATACAGGTCGTCGGTGTCGCAGAACGCCACGTCGGCCGGGGCCACACTGGCCGAGAACGTCCGCACGGTGTTGTACGACAACCGCCTGTACAACGCGGTGACGGCGGCCCGCACCGTCTCCAGATGCGGGTAACCGTGCTCGACCGGTCCGCCGTTCGCCACGCCTGAACCCCCAAGACGCTCCTGAACCCGTCTCCCACTGTACGGCCGGCCCCGCACGGCCACCGGTGCCGCACGGCGGAAACCGTTCGCCCCGGCCCGGCCCCACGGCACGAGCGACGACCGTGACCAGCGAACAGCACACACCGTCGCCGCCTCCTCCCCGCGCGCGGGCGGCGCGGACCGCCTGCGTGTCCGTGCACGGGGCCAACCGCCTCTCCTCCCCGCGCGCGGGCGGCGCGGACACCGACCTGGAACAGCGGCTCACGGCAGCCCGGCTGGGGGAACCGGCACATGCGCGCGGCCGCACGGGAAGCCGGCCGGCGCGGCCGCACCGACAAGATCGTGTCCACGCACACTTCCAGGCGCCCGGCTGCCACCCGAGGCCCGGCCTCCGGGAGCGGGGCCGCACCGTACGGGAGCGGAGCCGCATCGTCCGGGAACGGGCCCATCGCGGACGTCCCCGGCGGACACGAGGACGGCTACGTCCACAAGCGCACCGGCACCGGCGGCACCGGCGGGATTTCCCGGGGCCTGAGACGGTCTGCGACGGCCCGGGATCCGCCCTTAGGGTGAGCACCCATGACCACCAGCAACACCGGTACCGGTGCCGTCGACCCCGCCGTCCGCGAGGAACTGGCCCGGCTGCGGGACAGCATCGACAACATCGACGCGGCCGTCGTCCACATGCTCGCCGAACGCTTCAAATGCACCCAGCAGGTCGGCCACCTCAAGGCCCGGCACCAACTCCCGCCCGCCGATCCGGCCCGCGAGGCGAAACAGATCGCCCGGCTGCGCGCCCTCGCCGAGAGCGCCAAACTCGACCCGGCGTTCGCCGAGAAGTTCCTGAACTTCATCATCGCCGAGGTGATCCACCACCACGAACGCATCGCGGAGCACAACGGCAACAGCAGCGGCAGCGGCAGCGGCCCGGCCCCCGCCTCCGACTGACCCCGCCGGCCCCGCGCCCCCGCCCACGGGGGCGCGCGCCGGGGAGCGCCCCGGCCACCCCGACGGCCCGGACAAACTCCGCGTACCGATCCGCCTCTGTGCCCTGCCGACCGCATCAGGCAGCATGGCGTGCATGTCCGTACTGACGCGCGACGAAGCGCAGACCCGAGCCCGGCTCCTCGACGTCCACCACTACACGATCGACCTCGATCTGACCCGTGGCGACGACACCTTCGACTCCCGCACCGTCATCCGCTTCACCGTCCACGGCGAACCGGACACCACGGACACCACGGACACCTTCGTCGAGGTCAAGCCCGCCGAGCTGCGCACCGTCACCCTGGACGGACACCCCCTCGACCCCGGCACCCTCGACGAGAACCGGCTCGCCCTGAAGAACCTCACCCCCGGCGACCACGAACTGCGCGTCGACGCCGCCATGCGCTACTCCCGCACCGGCGAGGGCATGCACCGCTTCACCGACCCCGCCGACGGCGAGACCTACGTCTACACCCAGCTCTTCCTGGACGACGTCCAGCGCGTCTTCGCCGCCTTCGACCAGCCCGACCTCAAAGCCGTCTTCGACCTCACCGTCACCGCGCCCCAGGGCTGGACCGTCCTCGCCAACGGCATCACCGAACACACCGGCGACGGCCGCTGGAAGGCCGCCACCACCCCACCCATCTCCACCTACCTCGTCGCCGTCGCCGCCGGCCCCTGGCACTCCGTACGCACCGAACACCGCGGCCTCCCCTTCGGCCTCCACTGCCGCCGCTCCCTCGCCCCCCACCTCGACGCCGACACCGAAGAACTCCTCGAGGTCACCCGCGGCTGCTTCGACCGCTACCACGAGAAGTTCACCGAGCCCTACCCCTTCGACTCCTACGACCAGGCGTTCGTCCCCGAATTCAACGCCGGCGCCATGGAGAACCCCGGACTGGTCACCTTCCGCGACGAGTTCGTCTTCCGCTCCGCCGTCACCGACACCCAGCGGCAGACCCGCGCCATGGTCATCGCCCACGAGATGGCCCACATGTGGTTCGGCGACCTCGTCACCCTCCGCTGGTGGGACGACATCTGGCTCAACGAGTCCTTCGCCGAGTACATGGGCTACCAGACCACCGCCGAAGCCACCCGCTTCACCGACACCTGGACCGACTTCGGCGTCACCCGCAAACCCTGGGGCTACGACGCCGACCAACGCCCCTCCACCCACCCCGTCGCCCCCGAGAACGTCCAGGACACCGCCTCCGCCCTCCTCAACTTCGACGGCATCTCCTACGCCAAGGGCGCCTCCGCCCTGCGCCAGCTCGTCCACTGGCTCGGCGAGAAGGACTTCCTCGCCGGCATCAACACCCACTTCGACCGGCACAAGTTCGCCAACGCCACCCTCGCCGACTTCATCGACTCCCTCGCCGCCGCCACCGACCGCGACGTCCACGCCTGGGCCGACGCCTGGCTGCGCACCACCGGCGTCGACACCCTCACCCCCCACGTCACCGGCGACAACGGCACCCGAACACTCGAAGTCGGCCGCAAGGGCGAGCGACCCCACCGCATCGCCGCCGGTCTCTACGACCGCGACCTCACCGACGAAGGCCGGCTCACCCTGCGCACACGCCTCGACCTCGACCTCCCCCAGGCCGAACCCCGGCCCATCGGCAAGCTCCCCGCGCTCGTCGTCCTCAACGACGGCGACCTGAGCTACGCCAAGATCCGCTTCGACGCCGACTCCTTCCGCACCCTCCGCGAAGGCCTGTCCGGCCTGCCCGACCCACTCACCCGGGCCGTCGTCTGGAACGCCCTCAGGGACGCCGTCCGCGACGGCGAACTCCCCACCGGCACCTACCTGGGCATCGCCCGCGCCCACCTCCCCCACGAGACCGACCTCGCCCTCGTCGACGGCGTCCTCACCTTCGCCACCACCCAGGTCGCCGACCGCTACGCCGCCCCCGACCAGCGGCCCGCCGCCCTGACCACACTCACCGACCTGTGCCGCGACCTCATCCGCCGCACCGAGGACGGCGACCACCCCGGACTGCGCCTCATCGCCGTACGCCACCGCATCGCCACCGCCGCCCACCCCGACACCATCGCCGCCTGGCTCGCCGACGGCACCGTCCCCGGCGGCCCCGAACTCGACCCCGAACTCCGCTGGCGCATCCTCACCCGCCTCGCCGTCCTCGGCGCCACCGACGAGACCGCCATCGCCGCCGAACTCCGACGCGACCCCAGCGACACCGGCCAGGAGGGCGCCGCCCACTGCCGCGCGGCCCTGCCCCACCCCGACGCCAAGAGCCGCGCCTGGCAGGCCATGTTCACCACCGACGACCTCTCCAACTACCTCTTCACCGCCACCGCCAAGGGCTTCTGGCAGCCCGAACAAGCCGACCTCCTCCACGACTACGTACCGCGCTACTACACCGAAGCCGTCGCCGTCGCCGCCCGCCGCGGCCCCGCCATCGCCGAAGCCGCCGGCCGCTGGGCCTTCCCCGCCCACGCCGTCGACACCGACAACCTTCGCCTCGGCCAGGAATGCCTCGACCACGCCCACCCCACCCCCGCCCTGCGCCGCAAGCTCACCGACCAACTCGACGACCTCGCCCGCGCCCTGCGCGTACGGGAGACCGACACGCACTGACCCCGGACACGGCCGGCCCACCCCCGCGGGCCGGCCCCCCGCATACCCCTTTCGGGTTGCGATCTTGAGCTGTACGGGCGTACCCGCGCATCCCCGTCCAAGCTGGAACTCCCCGCACCACGCCCGGAGGACAGCCCATGGGCACGCCGCCGCCCCTCGCCTCGGGCCCCCACGGCCCCGACGCCCTACGCCCCCTGCTCGACACCGTGCTCGACGCACTGCACGCCGGCACCACAGCACGCGGAGGCCCCCTGCCCGCGGGCGGCCCCGACACCGTCACCGCCCGCATGACCGACGCCGCCGGCGACATCCTCCCCGACCACGGCGACCCCGACGCCCTGCGCACCCTCGTCACCGCACTCGCCCACGGCGCCGCCGACCCCGCCCACCCCCTGTGCACCGCCCACCTGCACGGCCCACCCCTCGCCGTCGCCACCGCCGCCGACCTCGCCGCCAGCGCCCTCAACCCCTCCCTCGACTCCTGGGACCAGGCACCCGCCGCCTCCACCCTCGAAACCCTCGTCACCCGCGCCCTCGCCCGGGAAACCGGCGCCGCCGACGCCCTCATCACCACCGGCGGCACCGAATCCAACCAACTCGCCACCCTCCTCGCCCGCGAAACCCACGGCCCAGGCCTGCGCCTCATCCACGGAGCCAACGCCCACCACTCCGTACCCCGCGCCACCTGGCTCCTCGGACTGCCCGAACCCGTCGTCGTCCCCGCCCCCGCCGGCACCCTCGACCCCGCGGCCCTCGACGAAGCCCTCACCCAGATCCCCGGACCACACCTCGTCGTCGCCACCGCCGGCACCACCGACGCCGGCCTCATCGACCCCCTCCCCGAAATCGCCGACCGCTGCACCGCACACGGCGCCCGCCTCCACATCGACGCCGCCTACGGCGCCGGCCTCCTCTTCAGCACCCAGCACCGCCCCAAACTCGCCGGACTCGAAGCCGCCCACACCGTCACCCTCGACCTGCACAAACTCGGCTGGCAACCCATCGCCGCCGGCCTCCTCACCGTCAAGAACCCCGACGACCTCACCGCCCTCCACCACCACACCCACTACCTCAACGCCGACGACGACACCCACGCCGGAATCCCCGACCTCCTCGGCCGCTCCCCACGCACCAGCCGCCGCCCCGACATCCTCAAAATCGCCGCCACCCTCAAAACCCTCGGCCGCACCGGACTCGGCACCCTCGTCGACGACGTCTGCACCCTCGCCCAGAAACTCGCCACCCTCATCCACCACCACCCCCGCTTCGAACTCCACGCCCCACCCACCATCAGCACAGTCCTCTTCCGCCCCACCCACACCACCGACGACACCGTCGCCGCCCTACGCCGCACCCTCCTCACCACCGGTGCCGCCGTCCTCGGCCGCGCCCACGCCGACGGCCGGCTCTGGCTCAAAGCCACCCTCCTCAACCCCCACACCACACCCGACGACCTCACCACCCTCCTCACCCTCGTAGAAAGACACACCCCCCGATGAACACCCCCGCACACCACACCCCCGACACCCCCCGCGACCTCGCCGGCATCGGCATCGGCCCCTTCAACCTCTCCCTCGCCGCCCTCGCCGACCCCCTCACCGGCCTCGACACCGTCTTCTACGACCAGCGCCCCGCCTTCCACTGGCACCCCGGCCTCCTCATCGACGGCGCACGCATCCAGGTCCCCTTCCTCGCCGACCTCGTCACCCTCGCCGACCCCGCCAACCCCTGGACCTTCCTCAACCACCTCAAAGCCCGAGAACGCCTCTTCCCCTTCTACTTCGCCGAACGCTTCCACATCCAACGCACCGAGTACGACACCTACTGCCGCTGGGTCGCCGACAACCTCCCCACCCTCCGCTTCCACCACCAGGTCGACGCCGTCCGCTGGAACCCCGAACACCACCTCTTCGAAGTCGACTACACCCGACTCGACGCCGACGGAGAAGCCGACGCCGTCGGCCGCACCTACGCGAAGAACGTCGTCCTCGGCATCGGCACCGAACCGCACGTCCCCGACCCCCTCAAACCCCTCACCGACGCCCCCGGCGTCCCCGTCGTCCACGCCGCCGACTACCTCCAGCACCGCGACACCCTGCTCACCGCCGGACACATCACCGTCATCGGCACCGGCCAGTCCGGCGCCGAGATCTTCCTCGACCTCCTCCGCCACCGCCCCACCGGCCACGAACAACTCCACTGGCTCGGCCGCACCGAAGCCTTCGCCCCCATGGAGTACTCCAAACTCGGCCTGGAACACTTCACACCCGACTACACCCGCTACTTCCACGCCCTGAGCGAACCCGTCCGCGACCGCCTCCTCGCCACCCAGTGGCAACTCCACAAAGGCATCGACGCCGACACCACCGCCGCCATCCACGACGAGCTCTACCGCCGCACCCTCGACGGCGGCTGGCCCGACACCGTCCTCACCCCCGGCGTCCACGTCCGCACCGCCGGCCGCATCGCCACCACCCAGATCGAACTCCACATCGAACACACCCAGCAGAAAACCCGCTCCCGCCTCACCACCAACGCCGTCGTCCTCGCCACCGGCTACCGCGACCGCCCCCTCGACCGCCTCCTCACCGGCCTCGACGCCTACATGCGGCGCGACAACCACGAACGCCCCCGCATCGACGAACGCTTCCGCCTCCTCCTCGACCCCTCCGTCACCGGACACGTCTACGTCCAGAACGCCGAAACCCACACCCACGGCGTCGGCACACCCGACCTCGGCCTTGCCGCCTGGCGCAGCGCCACCATCCTCAACGACGTCACCGGACGAAACCCCTACCCGCTCCCCAGCCGCACCGCCTTCACCACCTTCGGCCTGGAACGAGCACAGCCCCAGATCCCCTCCGCACGCGACCACCGGGCACTCACCCCGCTGGTGGAAGGAATCTGAGGCCGCACCTCACACACGCGGAAATCAGAACACCGGCACACCGTCCCGCGTCAGCCTCCAGCCCACCGACGCGAAGTCCTCCGGGTCCAGCACACCCCTCGCCGTGACCCACTCGGCGATCCGCGTACGGATCTCCGTCGACTCCGACCACAACTCCTGGGCCGACGCCACATGCGGGAACGCACCACCACCGTTGGCCCGGTAGTTGTTCACCGCCAGCACGAACCGCGCCTCATCGGCCAACGGCGCACCCCCGTACGCCAAATTCCTGATCCGCGAACCGGGTGCCTGCGCGATGTCCACCTCGTACGTCAGCCCCGACACGTAGTCGTAGTTGTAGTCCGGACGGCCGTTCGCATTGGTCAGCTTCTCCACATCCACCGGCACACCCGCCGCCGTCCGCACGTAGTACTCCGCCGAGTACTCCAGGTACGCCCGCAACTGGGCGCCCGTCATCAGCTTCGCCACCAGCGTGTTGTCGTACACGTACAGACTCGACAGATCCCGGATCGTCACGTCACCGGCCGGAATCTCGGACGTCCGCGAGAACGGCGAAGCCTGGGCCAGAACCGGCAGCGACGCGTACTCCGTACCCGCCAGCGCCTCCCTGACCACGTCCTCCTGCACCTTCGTGATCAGGTCGATGATCGGCGCGTCCGTGTAACGCGCCTCCACCGTCGTCAACGTCTCGGTCGCCGTACCGACCACCTGATTGACGTACGCCACGACCCTCGCGTGCTCGTCCGACAGCAACTCGGTGATCTCCGGGTCGTCCTCGACCGTGCTGGAATCACGCAGCGACGCCCTCACCGACTCCACGTGCCAACGGCCCCGCTCGAAGACCAGCTCGAAGTCGAACAGAGTCAGCCGCTCGGCGTAACACAGCGGCTCCGACAGCACGACCGTCTTCCCGGTCTCCTCGTTGACGACCTTCAGCTCCGCGATCTCCTGATGCGCGTGCCCCACCAGGATCGCGTCGATACCCGGCACCAGCCTCGCCACATTCGCCGCCGCGTTCTCCACGTACGGAAGCTGGTCACCGTACGACGACGTCCCCGACGACCCCGAGTGCGCCGACACCACCACCACGTCCGCGCCCATCGAACGCAGCTTCGGCACCCACGTGGCCGCCTGCTCCTCCAGACCCGGGAACGCCAGCTTCCCCTGCACGTACGCCTTGTCCCAGATCGCGATACCCGGGTTCGTCAGCCCCAGCACCGCCACCTTCACCGGCGGCGCGCCCTTCACCCGGAACGTCTTCATGAAGTACGGCGGGAAGGCCGGCCTCAGCGTCTTCGCGTCCACCGCGTTCGCACCGAGCAGCGGAAAATCACACTGCTCCTCGAACTTGCGCAGCGTCTCGATGCCGTAGTTGAACTCATGGTTCCCCAGCGCCACCGCGTCGTACCCGATCGCGTTCATCGCCTGCGCCATCGGGTGCACCGGACCGCCCTCGGCGGTGATCGGATCGACCTTCGCGTAGTAGTACGTCAACGGGGTGCCCTGGATGGTGTCGCCCGCGTCCAGCAGCAGCGTGTTGCGGCGGCCCTTCTCCGCACGGACCTGGTCCACCAGCGTGGAGACACGGGCCAGCCCCTGCGCGTTGCCCGCCGCGTCCGCGTACTCGGCGTCCTTGAAGTAGTCCCAGTTGAAGACGTGCCCGTGCAGATCGGTGGTGCCCAGCACCGTCAGCGCGTACCGCTTCGGCTTCTTACGACCGCGCCCGTGCGCGGGCGCCGCCTCCGCCGCCGGAGCCGCCGCCGCGCCGGCCAGCGCCACACCCGCCCCCGTCACGGCGGACCTGCTCAGGAACTTCCGGCGGTTCAACGCCATGGCTGACTCTCCTCGGTGACCCGTGATCATGTGACAACGCGCGTAGATTCCGCCCTGAGCGCAGCACCTGTCAAGAGCCGCAGCCGGATGAAATGCTCATCGGAGCAGCGCCGCGCACAATTCAACACTTGTCAATAACCCTTTACTCAAAGGTTGTTGAGTGGACATGCGCGGCCAATTCGCTACCCGCCGGTAAGTCATAGGCTCGACCCATGCGCCGAGCAAAGATCGTCTGCACACTTGGGCCCGCCACCGACTCGTACGACCAGATCAAACGCCTGGTCGACGCCGGAATGGACATCGCCCGCTTCAACTTCAGCCACGGCACCCACGCCGAACACGAAGAGCGATACCACCGTGTCCGAAAAGCCTCCGACGAGACCGGCCGCAGCGTCGGCACCCTCGCCGACCTTCAAGGCCCGAAGATCCGGCTCGGCCACTTCACCGAAGGCCCCGTACTCCTCGAACGCGGCGACACCTTCACCATCACCGTCGAAGAAGGCATCGCCGGCGACCGCCACACCTGCGGCACCACCTACCCCGGCCTCGCCGCCGACGTCACCCCCGGCGAACGCATCCTCGTCGACGACGGCAAAGTCTGCCTCGAAGTCACCGGCATCGACGGACCCCGAGTCCGAACGACGGTCATCGAAGGCGGCATGGTCTCCGACCACAAAGGCCTCAACCTCCCCGGCGCCGCCGTCTCCGTCCCCGCCCTCTCCAAGAAGGACGAGGACGACCTCCGCTGGGCCCTCCGCAACGGCTTCGACGTCATCGCCCTGTCCTTCGTCCGCAGCGGACGAGACGCCCTCGACGTCCACCGCATCATGGACGAGGAAGGCCGCCGCCTCCCCGTCATCGCCAAGATCGAAAAACCCCAGGCCGTCGAGAACATCGACGACATCGTCGCCGCCTTCGACGGCATCATGGTCGCCCGGGGCGACCTCGGCGTCGAAATGCCCCTCGAACAGGTCCCCATCGTCCAGAAGCGCGCCATCAAACTCGCCAAACGCAACGCCAAACCGGTCATCGTCGCCACCCAGATGCTCGACTCCATGATCGACAACGCCCGCCCCACCCGCGCCGAGGCCTCCGACGTCGCCAACGCCGTCATCGACGGCACCGACGCGGTCATGCTCTCCGGCGAAACCAGCGTCGGCAAACACCCGATCGAAACAGTGCGCACCATGGCCCGCATCGTCGAAGCAGCCGAGGAGGACATCCTCGCCAAGGGCCTGCCCCCACTGACCGACCGCAACAAACCCCGCACCCAGGGCGGCGCCGTCGCCCGCGCGGCCGCGGAGATCGGCGACTTCCTCGGCGCGAAATTCCTCGTCGCCTTCACCCAGTCCGGCGACACCGTCCGCCGCCTCTCCCGCTACCGCTCACCCATCCCGCTGCTCGCCTTCACCCCCGAACCGGCGACGCGCTCACAGCTGAGCCTGACCTGGGGCGTGGAGACCTTCCTCGGTCCCCACGCGGACTCCACGGACGCGATGGTCGACCAGGTGGACGAACTGCTCACCCGGTACGGACGCTGCGAGAAGGGCGACGTCGTGGTCATCACGGCCGGCTCGCCACCCGGGGTGTCGGGCACGACCAACCTGGTGCGGGTGCACCACATCGGGGAGGACGACGGTCCCACGTAGGCCGGTCGTCAGTACTTGGGGCCGACGTGGGCGTCCATGAGGGCTACGGAGGCTTTGCGGGCTACGGAGATCGTGACGGCCGCGCGGCTTTGATTGAGTGACTTCCACTCGACGCCGACGCGGTCGAGAGCGGCGGTGAAGAGTCTGATGATGTCGGCCGATGTGTTGGTGAAGAAATACCGGGGGTATTCGTACCGCTTGTGCTCACCGGCAACCAGACGGGTCGTCCAGTTGGTGATGCGACAGCCGTCGGAGTGGATGAGTCCGCGGATGAACTCCCAGGGGTACGCGGCGACGATCGTCTGCTGCCAGGGGTCGAGAGCGATCTCCCGGTCGTGCTTCTTCCCTGGCCCGTGTTGGGGAAAGAAGCATGGCCAGTGCCCGCTGTAGCCGACCACAGAGGTGTAGCCGACGGCTCGGACTCGGTATGCCTTCCCGCTGGGATTGATGGCTTCGAGGGCGGCAGCGCACGCGTTGATGAGCCCGGGCCATGCATCGGCGCACGCGATTCGGAGGAAGTAGCCCGACCTCATGCCGGGACTGATACAGCCATCGCCGAGATAGAGGCCGAGTAGGTAGGCGTACGCCGCCCCGTCCTCAGGTGACTCGGCGTTCGGACCGCACAGCGAGCAGGAGGTTTGCCGCATGCGTGGCAGAGGCTCGATGCGTGTCTGCCACGAGCGGATGGCGGCGCGGGATATACCGGTTTCCTTGCTGACGGAGTTCAGACTCCGTCCTTGTGCCACCAGTGCCAATGCACGCTTGCGTGTGCTGGTGTCGTACATGCAGTCACTCTGTGGCGAGGCCCGCAACGACACGCAGTAAAAAGTGGATGTTCACGAGAACGTGGACATCCACTTGCTGACGGCAACCTTGGAAAACAAGGAAAAGTGCCCCGGGTCGGACTCGAACCGACACTGTATGGGTTTTGAATCCATTGCCTGCTGCCAATTGGGCTACCGGGGCTCGCGGAATCGAAGGTTTCCCCTGACCCTCCGCGCGTCCACCTTACCGCAGCTAGGTAGGCTCTTGTCAGCAGTACCCCTGCCCCGAACGAGGAGCCCCACGTGACCGCCCCCGAGTCGCCCCAGCCCGCCGACGTGCCCGAAGACGAGAAGTCGCACGTTCCTCCGCTGACGACCCGCGTCGTCATCGCCGAGGACGAGGCGCTCATCCGACTGGATCTCAAAGAGATGCTGGAGGAGGAGGGGTACTCCGTCGTCGGTGAGGCCGGTGACGGTGAGCAGGCGGTGGAGCTGGCCCGGGAGCACAAGCCCGACCTCGTGATCCTCGATGTGAAGATGCCCAAGCTGGACGGGATCTCCGCGGCCGAGAAGATCGCCGAGGAGAGCATCGCGCCCGTGCTGATGCTGACCGCGTTCTCGCAGCGCGACCTGGTGGAGCGGGCGCGGGACGCGGGAGCGATGGCGTATCTCGTGAAGCCGTTCAGCAAGAGTGATGTCGTGCCGGCGATCGAGATGGCCGTGTCGCGGTTCACGGAGCTGAAGGCGTTGGAGAAGGAGGTCGCGGATCTCAGTCTGCGGCTGGAGACGCGGAAGCTGGTGGACCGGGCGAAGTCGGTGCTTCAGACGGAGTACGGGCTGACGGAGCCGGCGGCGTTCCGGTGGATCCAGAAGACGTCGATGGACCGGCGGATGTCGATGCAGCAGGTGGCCGAGGCGGTCATTCAGGATGCCGAGGAGAAGAAGGCGTCCAAGGGCTGAGCAGGCCGGATGATGAAGGTGGCCCGCGTCCCCGGCAGGGGGCGCGGGCCACTTCGCGTGTGTGCCGGGTCAGTCCTCGCCGAGGTAGGCCTTGCGGACGGACTCGTCGTGGAGGAGGTCTTGTCCGCTGCCGGTCAGGACGATGTTGCCGACTTCCATGACGTGGCCGTGGTCGGCCAGGGAGAGTGCGGCTTGGGCGTTCTGTTCGACGAGCAAGATGGTGGTGCCTTGGGATTTCAGTTCGGCGATGGTCGACATGATCTTCTGCATCATGATGGGTGAGAGGCCCATGGAGGGTTCGTCGAGCATGAGCAGTTTGGGTTGCGACATCAGGGCGCGGCCCATGGCGAGCATTTGCTGTTCGCCGCCGGAGAGGGTGCCTGCGGCTTGTTTTCTGCGTTCGCCGAGGATGGGGAAGAGGTCGTAGGCGCGTTGGATGTCTTTTTCGATGCCGGGTTTGTCGGTGCGCAGGAAGGCGCCGAGGCGGAGGTTGTCCTCGATGGTCATGCGGGGGAAGATGTGCCGGCCTTCGGGGGAGTGGGCGAGTCCGAGGGAGACGATCTGGTGGGCGGGGACTTTCTTGAGTGACTTGCCGCCGAATTTGATCTGGCCGCCGACCGGTTTGAGGAGGCCGGAGAGGGTGCGCAGGGTGGTGGTCTTGCCGGCGCCGTTGGTGCCGATGAGGGTGACCACTTCTCCGGCGTCGACTGTGAAGGAGATGCCTTTGACGGCTTCGATCTTGCCGTAGGCGACGCGGAGGTCTTCCACCTCGAGGAGTGCGGTCATCGGTCGTTCTCCTTGCCGGCCGCGGTGTCCGTGGTGGTGTCGGCCTGGGCGTGGGCTTCGGCGGCTTCCACCTCGGCGGCCTCGGTGGCGCCGGGGTCGTTGGCGAGGGGTTCGCCGAGGTAGGCGGCGATGACGCGTTCGTCGCCCTGGACGGTGGCGCTGTCGCCTTCGACGAGTTTCTCGCCTTGGACGAGGACGGCGACGCGGTCGCAGAGGTTGAAGATGAAGCGCATGTCGTGCTCGATGACGAGGACGGCGATGCCCATGTCGCGGATGGCGAAGACGAGTTCCTCGGTTGCCCGGGTCTCCTGGGGGTTCATGCCGGCCGTCGGTTCGTCGAGGAGCAGGAGTCCGGGTTCGCTGGCGAGGGCGCGGGCGATTTCGAGTTTGCGTTGTTCGCCGTAGGGGAGGTTGCGTGCGAGGTGGTCGGCTTTGGCGGCGAGGCCTATGAACTCGAGGAGTTCTGTGGCGCGTTCGCGGCTGGCGGCTTCGGCTTTGTGGAAGCCCGGGCCGCGTAGGACGGCTGACCAGAAGCCTTCTTTGGTTCGGGTGTGGCGGCCGACGAGGACGTTTTCCAGGACGGTCATGTTGCCGAAGAGGCGGATGTTCTGGAAGGTGCGTGCGATGCCGGCGGCGGTGACTTTGAAGGACTTGGCGGGCAGGACCCGGTTCTTGTAGCGGACTTCGCCTTCGGTGGGGATGTACAGGCCGGTGAGGCAGTTGAAGAAGGTGGTTTTGCCGGCGCCGTTGGGTCCGATGAGGCCGACGATCTCGCCGCTGTTGACGGTGAGGTCGACGTTGTTGACGGCGGTGAGGCCGCCGAAGCGCATGGTGACGCCGCGTGCGTCGAGGACGGGGGTGCCGGGGGTGGGTGTGCCCGGGGTGTCCTTGGTGGTGGTGTCGGTGGTCATGGTGGTCAGGCCCCTGTCTTGCTCAGGACTGTGGGCGCTTCGGCCTCTTCGTGGAATTCCAGTTGGCGGCGTCGGTTGGGGATGAGGCCTTCCGGGCGGAAGCGCATCAGCAGTACGAGCGCGAGTCCGAAGGCGAGGAGTTGGTAGTCGCCGAGGAACTGGAGCTTGTTGGGGATGAGGAAGAGCAGGGCGGCGCCGATGAGGGGGCCGGCGATGGTGCCCATGCCGCCGAGGACGACTGCGGCGAGCAGGAAGGCGGAGTTGGGTGGGGTGGTGCCGGCGAAGAGGTACTGCTCGGGGGTGACGGTGTAGGTGACGTGTGCTTGTACGGTGCCGGCGAGGCCGGCGAGGGTGGCGCCGACGGCGAAGGCGATGAGTTTGACGCGGAAGCCGTTGATGCCCATGGCGAGGGCGGCGGTTTCGTCTTCGCGGATGGCGACCCAGGCTCGGCCGATGCGGGAGTCGCCGCTGCGTCGGAAGACGAGGACGACGACGGCCGTGATGATGAGCATCAGGAAGAAGTAGTTGGCGAACCGGCCGATGGTGAAGCCGGCGACGTCGTGCTGGACGCCGAGGTCGAAGCCGAGGATCTTGAGGTCGGGGATGGAGGAGATGCCGTTGGAGCCGTTGGTGAGGTCGGGTCCTGAGGTGCCGTCGAGGTTGTTGGCGGCGATGCGGAAGATCTCGCCGAAGCCGAGGGTGACGATGGCGAGGTAGTCGCCGCGGAGTCGCAGGGTGGGGGCGCCGATGAGGACGCCGAAGACGAGGGAGGCGGCGGCGCCGACGAGGACGGCGGCCCAGAAGGGGAAGTGGACGCCGAAGGGGGAGCTCTGCGATCCGGAGACGAGGGAGGCGGCGTAGGCGCCGACGCCGAGGAAGGCGACGTAGCCGAGGTCGAGGAGGCCGGCGAGGCCGACGACGATGTTCAGGCCGAGGGCGACGGTGGCGAAGATGAGGATGTAGACGCCGAGGGTGGCGTACTGGTCGTCGGTCTGGGTGAAGGGGAAGCAGGCCGCCGCGACGAACGCGCCGCAGATGGTGATGTTCTGGTGCCGGGCGGTGATCTGGGTGATCTGGGTGATCAGGCCGGACTTGTTGAGGGCGGCGAAGCCGAGGCCGGCGGTGATCAGGAAGCCGACGAAGAGTTCGTCGTACTCGGTGCCGATGCCGTAGGTGAAGACGAGCAGGGCGACTGCGAGGACGGCCGCGATGATGAGGATTTCGACGTAGGACGGCAGTGTGCGGACGGGGCGGGGGGCGCCGGAGGTGAAGGCTGCCCTGATGGTCTGCCAGTTCTGGGCGGTGGTGTGCTTGAACTGTTCCCAGCCGGTGCTGTCGGAGTCGAACGGGTCGGGTTCGGGGCGTTCGAAGGGGAGGGCGAGGGCGCCGAGGAGGGTGATGAGGGTGACGGCGGCTGCGACGTAGCCGCCGGGTTCCAGGTTGACCAGGCCGCCGAGTTGGGCGCTGATCGCGATGAGTGTGTACCAGGTGGTGGTGAAGGTGGCGAGGGCGGCGAGTCTGATGGCCGCGTCGGCGCCGGAGGGTGCGAGCCAGCGCAGTCCTTTGACGCCGTAGGACGCGAGGCCGAGGAGGGTGGTGAGGGCGCCGCCGATGAGTACGAGGACCTGGAGGCCGCCGGGGTAGCCGTAGACGGTGAGGTCGCCGGGGAATTCGGCGGTCCAGGTCCAGGCGAGGAAGGTGGAGACGATGGTGAGGAGGCCGCCGCCGGTGGCGAGGGCGCGGCCGGTGTGCGGGGGTATGCCGATGAGGCCGGTGTGGGCGCCCGTGGTGGGGGTGCCGGCGGTCTTCGGTGTGGTGGTCTGTGTGGTCATCGGTGTCACGCCCTGTCCGCAACGCGTTCGCCGAGCAGGCCTTGTGGCCTGAGCAGCAGCACGAGGATGAGGAGGATGAAGGCCCAGACGTCCGCCCAGGACTGGCTGCCGAACTGGCCCAGTCCGGGGACGTCGGCGATGTAGGCGGTGGCGAGGGTTTCGGCGACGCCGAGGACTATGCCTCCGATCATGGCGCCGTAGATGTTGCCGATGCCGCCGAGGACGGCCGCGGTGAAGGCCTTGAGTCCCAGGATGAAGCCCATCTTGAAGTCGACCTGGCCGTATTTGAGGCCGAAGGCCACGCCTCCGATGGCGGCGAAGACGGCGCCGAGGGCGAACGCGACCACGATGATGCGGTCGGTGTTGATGCCCATGAGTTTGGCGGTGTCGGGGTCCTGGGCGGTGGCCTGCATGCCGCGTCCGGTGCGGGTCTTCATCACGAAGTAGGCGAGGATGGCCATGCTGATGGGTGCGGCGGTGAACAGGAAGATGTCGCCGGTCTGGATGGTGACGTTGCCGATGTGGAAGGGGCCGCCGTCGATCTGGGGGAAGGTGCGGGCGGATTTGGCGTCGGGGTACCAGGCCCAGATCGCCTGCTGGAGGGCGAGGGAGAGGCCGATGGCGGTGATGAGGGGGGCTAGTCGGGGGGCGCCGCGCAGCGGGCGGTAGGCGAATCGTTCCGCTCCGACGGCGACGGCCACTGAGACGATCACCGCGCCGATGAGCATCAGGGGGAGGGCGATCAGCATGGAGGTGCCGTCGGGCAGGATGTATATGTAGACCGTGAGCGCGCCGAAGGCGCCGGTCATGAAGATCTCGCCGTGGGCGAAGTTGATGAGCTGGACGATGCCGTAGACCATTGTGTAGCCGATGGCGACCAGCCCGTACATGGATCCCAGTAGCAGGCCGTTGACCAGCTGCTGCGGCAGTTCGTTCACCGCATGTCCTCCGAGACTTTCGGTCGTTCGACGGATGTGACCGGATGCGAGTCCGCGCGGGGCGCCGGTGGTACAACGCCCCCCGCGGCTGGTGGGCTGTGGTGCGGGTCGGTCAGCCGGTGTAGGTGCCGGACTTGACGGCCTTGAAGGCTCCGTTCTCGACGGAGTAGACGGTGAGCTGCTTGTTGGTGGCGTCACCGAATTCGTCGAAGGAGACCTTGCCGGTCACGCCGTCGAAGGAGACGTTCTGCATGGCCTCGGTGACCTTGGCGCGGGCGTCGGAGGGGAGCTTTCCGTCGTTGTCCTCGACGACCTTCTTGACGGCCTCGATGATCGCCCAGGCGGAGTCGTAGGAGTAGCCGCCGTAGGCCGCGAAGTCTTCCTTGTAGCCGGCCGCCTTGTAGTCGGCGACGAATTTCTTGGCGGAGGGGAGTTCTTCGACGGGGGCGCCGACGGAGGTGGCGAGGTCGCCGGTGCTGGCGGCGCCGGCCAGCCTGATGAAGGTGTCGTCCTTGATGCCGTCGCCGCCCACGAGCGGGATCTTGGCGCCGGCTTCCTTGATCTGCTTGCTCAGCGGGCCGGCCTGCGGGTATTCACCGCCGTAGTAGACGACGTCGGCGCCGGAGTTCTTCACCTTGGTGGCGACCGAGGAGAAGTCCTTGGTGTCGGGATTGATGTGCTCGGTGCCGACCACCTTGCCGCCGAGCTTCTTGAACTCCTCGGTGAAGGTGGCGGCGAGGCCGGCGCCGTAGGTCTTCTTGTCGTCGATGACGAAGACGTTCTTCTTCTTGGCGTCGTTGTAGACGTACTGGGCGGCGAAGGGGCCCTGGATGGCGTCGGTGGTCGCGGTGCGGAAGTACGACTTGTACGGGCGGACCTTCTTGGTGCGCCAGTCCGGGCCCTGGGTGAGGGAGGGGCCGGTGTTGGCGGGGGAGACCTCGACGAGTTTGGCGGTGTCGAAGACCTTCTGCATGGACTCGCCGACCGAGGAGTTGAGCGGGCCGACGACGCCGAGGACGTCGTCGTTGGCGACGAGCTGGGTGGCGTTCTGCTGGCCTACGGAGGGCTGGCCCTGGTCGTCGAGGGCCTCGATCTCGAAGGTGATGCCCTCGACGTACTTGTCCTTGTTGGCCGTCTTCGCGGCGAGGTCCGCCGAGTTCTTGATGCCGAGGCCCAGCGCGGACAGGTCGCCGGTGAGCGGGGCGTCGACGCCGATGACGACGGTGGTGCCACCTCCGCCGCCGTTGCCGGAGTCCGAGCCGCCGTCGTCGTCGCGCGAGCCGCAGGCGGTGAGGGTGAGGGCCCCTGCCGCGAGAGCGGCGGTGATGGCGATGAGCGAACGTTGACGCACGATCAGTCCTTTCCCTGGCACGGCCGCTTCCCCGTGGAGGCGGTCGAGTCGAGCGCTGGGCCGAAGTGAAAATCGGACTGCGCGGTGACTGGCCGTGACTCTAAGCGTGTGTGGGGAAGGTGGAGGAGGGTCTGACTCAGGCTGTGACGCTCTTGTTATGACACGGGGTAATGCAGAGCGGTACTGGCTGAGAAGAAGGGCGGAATTCAGGCCGATTCGCCCTGTCCGCATGATGAGAACGTGCAGGACCGCAGGGCGCTGTTCAGGTGTCTGGGGTGTTTTGGTGATTACCTGGAATCGTTGCCGCAGGTGTCCTCGATGGCCTGCGAGAGGTGCTGCGCATAGCGTTGCCCCAGTATGAAACTGTGGGCTTCTATTGCGCGCGTATTACGCAGTGTTACATCGAGAAAAGGGAGTCCGGGATTCCGCGGTGCTTCATCGCATTCCGTCACCCGGAGCGTGACGATGATCATGCGGGCGGAAAGAGCCTTTGTCCGGAAAGGTGCGGCGGGTGACGACGTCATCGAGAGGCCGGCGTAGGGCTGGGTCAGCCGCGTCACGGTGACGGGTGGTCCGGACCGCACGCTCAGCCGCACCGCGAAGCTGAAACTGCCGGGCTCGGCGTTGCCGGGGCCGGGTACCGCGTCCAGGTAGTCGAGGTCGACCGCCTGGGAGGGGGGTGGCGGTGGGGGAGGCGACGGCTGCCGGGGCCGGTCGGCGTACAGGTAGCCGCCGCCTGCCAGGAGGGCGAGTGCCGCGGCGGCGGTGAGGACGGTCCGGCGGTGGCGGTCGTAGTGCCGGGCGAGAGGTCCGCGCGGCCGGCCGCGGCGCCCGGGGGTGACCGGGGCGTCCCAGGCGTGGGTGCCCTCGCCCGGCTCGAGGGGGCCGGTGCCGCTCACCGCTGCCACGGGCCGTCGCTCGGACCGCCGTCGCGGTACTGCTCGACGCACGCCGCACGCGCCCGGCGGCCGGCCAGCTCCTCGGCGGCCCGGGTGCCTCGGTCGCGTTCCGTGGCCCGAGCGGCGTCCATGACCTCCCGGAGGATGTCGTACTGCCGGCCGGACAGCCCCATCGACTGGTAGTCGCCGTAGGGCTCGCCGCCGTGCAGCATCTCGCGTGCCCAGTAGCCGACGGCGCTCGTGCACAACTCCGCCCGGGAGGGGGTTCGTCGGTCCGCCACCGATGTGGCTGTTCCGGAGGCGGCGCCGGAACCGGTCTCACCGGTGGAGGAGTTGACGCAGGCGGTCGTCAGGGCGGCGGTCGTCAGCGTCAGAGCGAGCGCGACCAGGGCGGGCGCGACCCGCCCGGGCCGACGTCGTTCGGGTACGCGCCGTGCGGGCCGGTGCCGTTGGGGCGCGACCTGCCCGTGCCGGTGCCGTTCGCGCACGAGCCGTGCGGGTCGGCGTCGTTCGGGCACGAGCCGTGCGGGTCGGCGTCGTTCGGGCACGAGCCGTGCGGGTCGGTGCCGTTCGGACGTGAGCCGCCCGTGCCGGCGTCGTTCGGGCACGAGCCGTGCGGGTGTGAACCGGAATCGCCGAGCCGCCGCCCCCGGCCAGGGGGCCTCTCCCCGTCCCATGCCCCGACGCTAGAGCGCCGGGTGGCCGGCGGCAATGCCGTGGCCGCGGGGCGATGGGGCGGGCGGCCGGGGGACGCGTTCGGGTGAGGCCGCTGGGGCGGCCGGGGCCGTTCCGCGTCCGGCGCTGCGCCGCTCAGCCCGTCGCGCCCGCCCGTGCTCCGTCGCCGGGGTCGACGTCCCGCAGCAGGCAGGTCAGCCGGGCGGTGCACACGCGCCGGTCCTGCTCGTCGCTGATCACGATCTCGTACGTCGCCGTCGACCGGCCCCGGTGCACCGGTGTGGCCACCCCGGTGACCAGACCGGAGCGGACCCCGCGGTGGTGGGTGCAGTTCAGGTCGACACCGACGGCGATCCTGGAGCTGCCGCCGTGCAGCATCGAGCCGACCGACCCGAGCGTCTCGGCCAGCACCGCGGAGGCGCCGCCGTGCAGCAGCCCGTACGGCTGGGTGTTGCCCTCCACCGGCATGGTGCCGACGACGCGGTCGGACGAGGCCTCGAGGATCTGGACGCCCATGCGCGTCCCGAGGTGCCCGGCGGAGAAGAGCGCGGGCAGGTCGACACCGAGCGCGGCGTACTCGTCGATGACCTCCTGCGGGAACTGCACCTGCTGCTGCTCGCCCATGGGCCGGCTCCGTTTCGTCGCTCCGTCTGTCCGATCCGCCGGCCGGCCCGGTGGGGCCCGCCGGCTGACTGAGCAAACGCTCAGTCGGTCGCCGATTGTTCCAGACGGACGACGACGGACTTGCTGGCCGGGGTGTTACTGGTGTCCGCGGTGGCGTCCAGCGGAACCAGGACGTTGGTCTCCGGGTAGTACGCCGCCGCGCAGCCCCGGGCGGTCGGATAGTGCACGACGCGGAAACCGGGCGCCCGCCGCTCCACCCCGTCCCGCCACTCGCTGACCAGGTCGACGTACGAGCCGTCCCGCACGTTCAGCTGCCGGGCGTCCTCCGGGTTGACCAGGACGACCCGGCGGCCGTTCTTGATGCCCCGGTAGCGGTCGTCCAGGCCGTAGATCGTGGTGTTGTACTGGTCGTGCGAGCGCAGCGTCTGGAGCAGCAGCCGTCCCTCGGGCAGCTCGGGGTACTCGATCGGCGCGGCGGTGAAGTTGGCCTTGCCGGTGGCCGTCGGGAAGCGGCGTTCGTCGCGCGGGGCGTGGGGGAGGGCGAAGCCTCCCGGGTGCGCCACGCGCGCGTTGAAGTCCTCGAAGCCGGGGATCACGCGCGCGATGCGGTCGCGGATCGTCGCGTAGTCCTTCTCGAACTCCTCCCAGGGTGTGCGGCTGCTCTCGCCCAGCACGCGGCGTGCCAGCCGGCACACGATCGCCGGCTCGGACAGCAGACGTGTGCTCGCGGGCTCCAGCCGGCCGCGGGAGGCGTGCACCATGCCCATGGAGTCCTCGACGGTGACGAACTGCTCACCACTGCTCTGGAGATCGCGCTCGGTGCGGCCCAGGGTCGGGAGGACGAGGGCTCGTGCGCCGGTGACGGCGTGCGAGCGGTTCAGTTTCGTCGACACGTGCACGGTGAGGCGGGCGCGGCGCATGGCCGCCTCGGTGACCTCCGTGTCGGGGGACGCGGAGACGAAGTTGCCGCCCATGGCGAAGAAGACCTTCGCCTCGCCGTCGCGCAGCGCGCGGATGGCCCGTACGACGTCGTAGCCGTGTTCGCGCGGCGGGGCGAAGCCGAACTCCCTCTCCAGGGCGTCCAGGAAGGCGGGCGCGGGGCGTTCGAAGATGCCCATCGTGCGGTCGCCCTGCACGTTGGAGTGGCCGCGCACCGGGCAGACGCCGGCGCCCGGGCGGCCGATGTTGCCGCGCAGGAGGAGGAAGTTCACGACCTCGCGGATGGTGGGTACGGAGTGCTTGTGCTGGGTCAGGCCCATCGCCCAGCACACGATGGTGCGCTTCGAGGCGAGCACCATGCGCAGGGCTTCCTCGATCTCCGCGCGGGTGAGGCCGGTCGCCGTGAGCGTCTCGTCCCAGTCGGCGGCGCGGGCGGCCTCGGCGAACTCCTCGTAGCCGTGGGTGTGTTCCTCGACGAAGGTCCTGTCGACCGCGCCCTCGGTGTCGAGGATCAGCTTGTTGAGGAGCCGGAACAGGGCCTGGTCGCCGCCGAGGCGGATCTGCAGGAACAGGTCGGTGAGGGCGGCGCCCGTGGTGAGTCCCTTGGGGGTCTGCGGGTTCTTGAAGCGCTCCAGGCCGGCCTCGGGCAGCGGGTTGACGCTGATGATCTTCGCGCCGTTCGCCTTGGCGCGTTCCAGGGCGGAGAGCATGCGCGGGTGGTTGGTGCCCGGGTTCTGGCCGGCCACGATGATCAGGTCGGCCTTGTACAGGTCCTCCAGGAGGACGCTGCCCTTGCCGATGCCGATGGTCTCACCGAGGGCCGAGCCGGACGACTCGTGGCACATGTTGGAGCAGTCCGGCAGGTTGTTGGTGCCGAGCTCGCGTGCGAAGAGCTGGTAGAGGAACGCGGCCTCGTTGCTGGTGCGTCCGGAGGTGTAGAAGACGGCCTCGTCGGGCGAGTCCAGGGCGGCGATCTCCTCCGCGACGATGTCGAAGGCGCGCTCCCAGGTGACCGGCTCGTAGTGCTCGCCGCCCTCCGGGAGGTACACCGGGTGGGTGAGCCGGCCCTGCTGGCCCAGCCAGTAGCCGCTGCGGGTGGCGAGGTCGGTGACGGTGTGCGCGGCGAAGAACTCCGGGGTGACCCGGCGCAGGGTGGCCTCCTCGGCCACGGCCTTCGCGCCGTTCTCGCAGAACTCGGCCTTGTGCCGGTGGTCCGGCTCCGGCCAGGCGCAGCCCGGGCAGTCGAAGCCGTCCTTCTGGTTGACGCTCAGCAGGGTCAGCGCGGTCCGCTTCACGCCCATCTGCCGCTGTGCCATCCGCAGGGTGTGGCCGATGGCCGGGATGCCCGCCGCCGCGTGCTGCGGGCCTGTGACCTGCGGCGCGTCCTGAACCGGATCACCTTTGGGCGGCTTGGTGGCCATCGCGCGCTCCTTCGCCTACACGTGTGAGGTACGTCTCCGATCCTCGCACGCCCTGCCGACATCGCCGGTGGCCGGGCGGGCGGGAGAGCGGGAGCGGGTGCCTGTCCGGGAGCGGTGCTGGCGAGGGGCGGTGACGGTGGGTGGCGCGGGTGGTGGTGGGCGGGGGCGTCGGCGGGTGGTTCGGCAGGTCACGGGCGGGGGGCGTCGGCGGGTGGTTCGGCAGGTCACGGGCGGGGGAGCGTGAGGGCGGGGCCGAGTGTCAGTGGTACGTGGCAGGATCGGGGTCGTGGCGAAGACAGCATCGAAGAAGACCGACAGCACATCCGGCGGCCGTCCGCGGCTGATGCTCATGGACGGGCACTCGCTGGCGTACCGCGCGTTCTTCGCGCTGCCCGCGGAGAACTTCACGACCGCGACGGGCCAGCCGACCAACGCGATCTACGGTTTCGCGTCGATGCTGGCCAACACGCTGCGTGACGAGGCGCCCACGCACTTCGCGGTGGCGTTCGACGTCTCCCGCAAGACCTGGCGGTCCGAGGAGTTCACGGAGTACAAGGCGAACCGCTCCAAGACCCCGGACGAGTTCAAGGGCCAGGTCGAGCTGATCGGCGAGCTCCTCGACGCGATGCACGTCTCCCGGTTCGCCGTCGAGGGCTTCGAGGCGGACGACGTGATCGCCACGCTCGCCACCCAGGCCGAGGCCGAGGGCTTCGACGTGCTGATCGTCACCGGTGACCGGGACTCCTTCCAGCTGGTCAGCGAGCACACCACGGTCCTGTATCCGACCAAGGGCGTCTCCGAGCTGACCCGGTTCACGCCGGAGAAGGTCTTCGAGAAGTACGGACTGACCCCCGCGCAGTACCCCGACTTCGCGGCGCTGCGCGGTGACCCGTCCGACAACCTGCCGGGCATCCCGGGTGTCGGTGAGAAGACGGCCGCCAAGTGGATCAACCAGTTCGGGTCGTTCGCCGAGCTGGTCGAGCGCGTCGACGAGGTCAAGGGCAAGGCCGGGCAGAACCTCCGCGACCACCTGGAGTCCGTCAAGCTCAACCGCCGGCTCACCGAGCTGGAGCGGCGGGTCGAGCTGCCGAAGACGGTCACCGACCTGGAGCGTTCCGCGTACGACCGCAAGGGCGTCGCGGTGATCCTGGACACCCTGGAGATCCGCAACCCGTCCCTGCGGGAGCGGCTCTACGCCGTCGACCCCGGCGCCGAGGAGGCCGAGGAGACACCGGTGGTGGCGGACGGCGTGGAGCTGGACGGCACGGTGCTGGGCACGGGTGAGCTGGCCGGCTGGCTCGCCGAGCACGGCACCCGGCCCCTCGGCGTCGCCATGGTCGACACCTGGGCGCTGGGCACCGGCTCGGTCACCGAGGTCGCGCTCGCCGCGCCCGACGGGAAGGCCGCCTGGTTCGACCCGTCCGAGCTGGACGAGACCGACGAGAGGGCGTTCGCGGCCTGGCTGTCCGACGCGGACCGGCCGAAGGTCTTCCACAACGCCAAGGGTGCGATGCGCGTCTTCGCCGAGCACGGCTGGAGCGCAGCCGGGGTGGGCATGGACACGGCGCTCGCCGCCTATCTGGTCAAGCCGGGCCGCCGCTCCTTCGACCTGGACGCGCTGTCCCTGGAGTACCTGCACCGCGAGCTGGCCCCCGCCGCCGCGGCCGACGGCCAGCTGGCCTTCGGCGCGGACGAGGGCGCCGAGGCCGAGGCGCTGATGGTGCAGGCCCGCGCGATCCTCGACCTGGGCGAGGCCTTCGAGGGCCGCCTGGCCGACGTCGGTGCCGCGGACCTGCTGCGTGACATGGAGCTGCCCACGTCCGAGCTGCTGGCCCGTATGGAGCGGCACGGCATCGCGGCCGACCGGGCCCATCTGGAGGCCATGGAGCAGATGTTCGCGGGCGCCGTGCAGCAGGCGGTGAAGGAGGCGCACGCGGCGGCCGGGCGCGAGTTCAACCTGGGCTCGCCCAAGCAGCTCCAGGAGGTGCTCTTCGGTGAGCTGAACCTCCCCAAGACCAAGAAGACCAAGACCGGCTACACCACCGACGCCGACGCCCTGGCCTGGCTGGCGGCCCAGACCGACAACGAACTGCCGGTGATCATGCTCCGTCACCGTGAGCAGGCCAAGCTGCGCGTCACGGTCGAGGGCCTGATCAAGACGATCGCCGCGGACGGCCGCATCCACACCACGTTCAACCAGACGGTCGCCGCGACCGGCCGCCTCTCGTCCACGGACCCGAACCTGCAGAACATCCCGGTCCGCACGGACGAGGGCCGCGCGATCCGCCGCGGCTTCGTCGTCGGCGAGGGCTTCGAGTCCCTGATGACGGCCGACTACAGCCAGATCGAGCTGCGCGTGATGGCCCACCTCTCCGAGGACGCGGGGCTGATCGAGGCCTTCACCTCCGGTGAGGACCTGCACACCACCGCCGCCGCGCAGGTCTTCTCCGTCGAGCAGTCCGCCGTCGACGCGGAGATGCGCCGCAAGATCAAGGCCATGTCCTACGGCCTGGCGTACGGACTGTCCGCCTTCGGCCTCTCCCAGCAGCTGAACATCGAGGCGGCCGAGGCCCGCGGACTGATGGACGCCTACTTCGAGCGGTTCGGCGGCGTACGGGACTATCTGCGCCGGGTCGTCGACGAGGCGCGGGCGACGGGTTACACGGCGACGCTCTTCGGCCGCCGCCGCTACCTGCCCGACCTCAACAGCGACAACCGCCAGCGCCGCGAGGCGGCCGAGCGCATGGCGCTGAACGCCCCGATCCAGGGCACGGCGGCCGACATCGTCAAGATCGCCATGCTCAACGTGGACAAGGCGCTGCGCGAGGCCGGCCTGGCGTCCCGGATGCTGCTCCAGGTCCACGACGAAATCGTCCTGGAGATCGCCCCCGGCGAGCGGGCGGCGGCGGAGGAGCTCGTCCGCCGCGAAATGGCGAACGCGGTGCGGCTCAGGGTGCCCCTGGGCGTCTCGGTGGGCGCGGGCCCGGACTGGGAGTCCGCGGCGCACTAGCCTCGGGCGGTCGGCGGTCGGCGGTCGGCGGTCGGCGGTCGGCGGTCGGGGGCGGCGGTACCGGGGCGCGGGAGCGTCGCGAGACTGGCACTTCCCGCGCCCCGCGCCCCGCGCCCCGCTCCCGCGCCCCGCGCGTCGGGGCGCGGGGTCGGTTGGCGGTGCGGACCCCGGTGGTGGCCAGCGCTGGACCGGCGTCCTGCTCCTGGCCAGGGCGGGTGACTCGCTCGCACGGCCCCGCCCGCCCCGCCGGGCACTTCACTCAGGTGGCCCCCGCGAAAACGCCACCGCGCCTGGCGCCCGTGAGGATGCGGGCATGGGTATACGCATGCTCCACCACCGGACGACACCGGCACGGGCACGCACAGACGGACCCGCCCGCGTGCCGTTCCTGAGGGTCCCGGTCGTCGCGCCGGGCGCGAGTACCGGCCGCATCCCCGCCACGGTCACGACGGCCCTGCGCCGCACCGCGGCCGGCCTGCGCCGCGGACTCGCCCACCGGAACCCGGCCACCGCGCCCCCA
The DNA here is from genome assembly GCF_049975785.1 of Streptomyces sp. WG7. Classification (NCBI taxonomy): domain Bacteria; kingdom Bacillati; phylum Actinomycetota; class Actinomycetes; order Kitasatosporales; family Streptomycetaceae; genus Streptomyces; species Streptomyces sp. WG7. The sequence goes on along the minus strand of NZ_JBNGGE010000007.1, from coordinate 76,954 downwards.
CGCGGGACGCCCGCCAGGAGCCCGTGGGCCGACCTGGCCCGCGGCTACCTGGCGCTCGCCCTGACGCTGCTGCCGCGGTCACGCCCCGCACACACCTTCACCGTGTTCGTCGCGAACGCCGACACCCTCAGTGCGCGACCCGGCGGTCCGGCTCCGTACCGACGTCTTCCCGGCTTCCGGGGGCCGGAGCCCGACGCCACGCCCTGACCCCCACGGCGTACAGCAGCAGCCCCGGGACGAGCCCCGCGCCCGCCCCGAAGCACACCGTCGGGATCAGCTCCCAGGGCTTCGCGACGGCTCCCCAGTGGTCCCACCACCGGACCGCCCGCTGCACCGCCCCGGCCACCGCGCAGCCGCCCAGCACCGCCCAGGCCCACCACCGGTCCCCCGCCGAGAGGACCGGGACGCCCAGCGGCTCGGCCCGGGGCGCGCGGCGCAGTGCCCGTATCAGGAACACGGCGATGACGACCGCCGCCACCGCGGAACCGCCGTACTGGAGGTACCAGTAGAGCGGTGACCCCGCGATCTCCCGGTCCAGGGCCGGGAACACCCGCGTCCCCCAGCGGTCGTGGTGCGTGAACGCGTCCCACACCACGTGCGTCAGCGCCCCCAGCACCGCCGACACGTACCACCGCACCACGAGGGACGGTCGCACGCGCGCGCGTGGTGCCCCGCAGCGCAGCAGCGCGGCGGCGCGTCCCTGCCGGGCCCGCGGCAGCAGCGCCACCAGCGGTTCGCGGATCAGCAGCCACAACCCCACCAGCGCCCAGGCGATGACCACGTCGATGGTGAAGACGCCCGGGAAGGAGTGCGTGACGTCCCCGAACTCCATCGCTCCGGACAGGAAACTCGCCGCGTAGTAGGTCATGTCGGGCGAGAAGGACCCCGCCACCAGCACGGCCGGCACCAGCCGCCCCCGGCCGGCCCCGTCGCCCCGCACGGCGGGCAGCACGGCGGCCGCATGACTGAGGGTGAAGGGCAACGGAACTCCTCTTATGGCCAACCGGTGAATATCGGGCACGAACGGGTGCCCGAGCAAAGCAAGTTGTCGTAGGGTCGCCTGCGGCACCGTACTGGTCGGACAGACGAACATCACGCTCGGAAAGTTGCGGTGCGACCACCGCCGCCGACCGGTCGTCACAACAGGGCGGGTACGACGGCGGGACAGCCGAAGGGCTGACAGAGACAGACGCGCAGGCGTCCACGGGAGGGGTTCACTCTATGGCGGCGCAGTTCGACAGGAGACTCCGCAAGGCGGCGGTCACCACCACCGTCGCGGCGGTCGCGGTCGCGGCCCTGTCCGCGTCCCAGGCTCCCCACGTGACGGCCGACGCCCACGGCAGACAGACCACCGCCGACAACGTGCCGGCATCCGACACGCCCCCCACGGAGAGCGCCACCGGCAACTCGCCGTACTACACGGACCTGCCGCCGCTCAACAGCCCGAGCCCCGCACCGACCATCGGCACCCCCGCCTCCCGGGGCACGTCCGAGGCGGGCATTCCGGCGACCGTCCTCGACGCCTACAAGAAGGCCGAGGCGGCGCTGCGCCAGTCCAAGCCCGGCTGCAACCTGCCGTGGCAACTCCTCGCCGCCATCGGCAAGGTGGAATCGGGCCAGGCCCGCGGCGGTCGCGTCAACGCCGACGGCACCACGACCAGCCCCATCATCGGCCCCCAGCTCGACGGCAACGGCTTCGCGCTCATCAAGGACACCGACAACGGCGTCTACGACGGCAACAGCGCCTACGACAACGCCGTCGGCCCCATGCAGTTCATCCCGTCCACCTGGGCCTGGGCCGGCCGTGACGGCAACGCCGACGGCAAGGAAGACCCCAACAACATCTACGACGCCGCGCTCGCCGCCGGCCACTACCTGTGCCGCTTCGGCTGGGACCTGTCCACCCAGGCCGACCTCGACCGCGCGATCCTCAGCTACAACAACTCACAGGACTACCTGCGCACGGTCCTGTCCTGGCTGGAGCACTACCGCAAGGGCACCCACGAGATCCCGGACGGCACCGGCACCCTGCCCGTGGGCCGCAGCGACGACGACAAGAACGTGACCGGGCCCAGCCCCTCGCCCGGCGGAACCGGCGCGACCACCGGCCCCCGGGCCCCGGGCACGACGACGCCCACCCCCGAGAAGCCGGTCAAGCCCACCGAGCCCGCCGAGCCTTCGGACCCCGGCACCGGCTCCCCGGACCCCGGTTCGTCCGGCCCGTCCGATCCGGGAACACCGTCCGAGACCCCGACCCCCACCGACACGGTGCACCACCTGGAGAACGCCGGCACCACGGGCCTCACCGCCACCGCGGGCGACACGTTCGCCAACAGGATCAGCACCCGAGCCGAGACCAAGGGCGGAAAAGCCGTCGGCAAGGTGCGGATCCGCTTCACCGTCGTGGGCGACACGGACGCCACCTTCACCGGCGGTGAGAAGGTCGCCGCGGTCATCACCGACGCCTCCGGCGTGGCCGTCGCGCCCTCGCTGGTGGCGGGTGAGAAGACCGGCGGATTCACCGTCCGTGCCACCGTCGTGGGCCGCACCGTCGGTCTCGACTACAAGGCCACCGTCACCGAGCGCGTCGCCGACACCCTCGCGCGCACCAGCGACACCGCCCTGACGTGCACGCCGGGCGGCGAGTTCGCCGACCGGGTCGAGGTGAGGGCCACGCACAAGGGCGCCGCCGCCGACAAGGTCGCCGTCACCGCCACGCTCGTCAAGTCGGTGCTCGACCCGGCCGAGAACGACAAGGGCCCCTACTTCAAGGACGCCGACGGCAAGGCCGTCCGCACCCTGACCGGCCTGAAGACCGACGCCAAGGGCCTGCTGACGCTGCCGAAGCTGTACGCGGACGACACCAGCGGCACGTTCGTGCTGCGTCTGACCACCGCGGGCGGCGCCACGGCCAACGTCCAGCTGAAGGTGGCCGAGGCGGAGCCGACGCCGAGCCCGTCCCCCGAATCGCCCGACGCCTCGCCCAGCCCCTCCACCGAGCCGTCGACGGAGCCGGAAGCGTAGGCGCGGCACCCGCGCGAACGACCGAGGGGCGCCCTCCGCCGGGGCGCCCCTCGGCGCGTCGCCACCCGCTCACTTCGCGAGCCGGGCCTTGGTGTGCCGCGTCGGCTCCGCGGTGGCCGGGTCCTCGGGCCACGGATGCTTCGGGTACCGGCCGCGCAGCTCCGCCCGTACGCCCCTGTAGCCGTCCTTCCAGAAGGAGGCCAGGTCGGCGGTGACCGCGGCCGGGCGGCCGGCGGGGGAGAGGAGATGGACGAGGAGCGGCACCCCGGCGATCTCCGGCGAGTGCTGGAGACCGAACATCTCCTGCAACTTCACCGCGAGGACCGGCTGCCGGGGGTCTCCGTAGTCGATCCGGATCCTCGACCCACTGGGCACGACGATCCGCTCCGGGGCGAGTTCGTCGAGCCGCGCGGCCTCCCCACCGGCCCAGGGCAGCAGCCGCGCCAGCGCCTGCCCGGCGTCGATCCGCGCCAGGTCGGCCCGCCGCCGGGCCCGGCTCAGCTCGGGTTCCAGCCACTCGTCCACGCGCGCGTGCAGCGCTTCGTCGCCGACGTCGGGCCAGGGGTCGCCGAGCCGCAGCCGCAGAAAGGCGAGCCGCTTGCGCAGCACGTCGACCTCCGCCGACCAGCGCAGCAACCCGAGCCCCTCCTGCCGCAGCCCCTCCAGCAGCGCGTGCCGTACGAGACCCGGGTCGGCGCCGGTCAGCGGCCGCACCGCGAGTTCCACCGCCCCGAGCCGTTCGACACGCCGGGCCACGACGTCGCCGCCGCCCCAGTGCACCTCGTCCCGCTCCTCCAGCAGCGCACCGGCCGCGAGCCGGGCCGTCGCCTCGTCGACGACCGCCCCGAGCTGCACGCGCGCGTGTCCCTTTCCCACGGGCCGGTCGGCCACGGCGACGGCGATCCACGGCGCGCCCCGCAGCGCCGACGCCTCCGGCAGCTCGGCCCGGGTGCCGGAGACCATCAGGTACGAACCGCCGTCCTTCCTGGCCACCCGTTCGGGGAAGGCCAGAGCGGCCACCAGCCCGGCGAGAGCGTCCTCGGTGAGGCCCGGCTCCCCCCGGCCGTCCTCCTGCCCCACGGCGCCCCGCAGCCGCCGCACCTCGCTCCGCCACCGGGCCGCGTAGGCATCGCCCCCACGCCGAGCGGCCCGCAGTACGGACGCCAGATCGTCCCCGTACTCCCGCGGCGGCTCCTCACTGAGCAGAGCAACCACCTCCGCCACCGCATGCGACGTGCCCGCACGGGGGCCGCCCGCAGCGGCCGCGCCCTTCCTGTCCGCGGTGCTCGTGCCCGCGGTGCCCGTGTCTGCGGCGCTTGTGCCCGCGGTGCTGGTGCCCGAGGTGCTCGCGCCCGCGCTTCGCGTGCGTGGGGTCCTCGCGTCGGCGGGGTTCGAGGCTGAGGCGCCGGTGTCCGGGATCCGGCTGCCGGCCGTGTCTGCGTCCGAGGCGGCACCATGGGACGTGTCCGCATGGGACGCGCCCGTACGGGACGTGTCCGCATGGGACGTGTCCACATGAGACCTGTCCGCATGGGACGTGTCCGCGCCGGCCGTGCCGGTGCCCGAGACGCTCGCACCGCCGCCCCTCGCACCCGGCGCCCCCGCGTCGAGCAGCGCCCGCCCCAGCCGCGGATGCAGGCCGAGACGGGCCAGCCGTACACCCCGGCCGGTGGCCCGGCCGGCGGAGTCCACCGCGCCCACGGCCGTCAGCACCGACCGGGCCGCCGCCATCGCCCCGCCCGGCGGCGGATCGAGCAGCGCCAGCCCGGACGCGTCGGGATCGCCCCAGCAGGCCGCCTGCAACGCGAACGCCGTCAGGTCGGCCACCTTGATCTCCGGCGCCGGGAACCGCGGCAGACGGGCGTCCTCCGCCTCCGCCCAGCAGCGGTACACCGCACCCGGAGCCTCACGCCCCGCCCGCCCGGCACGCTGCCGCGCCGCTGCCCGCGAGGCGCGTACCGTCGTCAGCGCGCTCAGTCCGCGCGCGTGGTCCACCCGCGGCTCCCGCGCCAGCCCCGCGTCCACGACGACCCGCACGCCCGGCACCGTCAGCGACGACTCGGCCACCGAGGTCGCCAGCACCACCCGGCGCCGCGCCCCGGGAACCAGCACCGCGTCCTGCACGGCCGCCGGCGCCCGCCCGTGCACCTGGAGCACGTCGACAACCCCGAGGCCCCCGAGCTGTCCGGCGACCCGGGCGATCTCCCCGACGCCCGGCAGGAAGCACAGCACGTCCCCGTCCCGCTCGGCCAGCGCCCGCCGCACCACCGACGCCACGTGCGCGAGCAGCGCCGGGTCCACCCGCATCCCGTGCGGCGGCCTCACCGGACGCACCGGCGGGGCCCACACCACCTCCACGGGGTACGACACGCCCCGCGCCTCGACGACCGGCGCCCCGCCCAGGAGCCGGGCCCAGCCCTCCGCGTCGGTCGTGGCCGACGCCGCCACCAGCCGCAGCTCCGGCCGCAGCGCCTGACGCACGTCCCACAGGAACGCCGCCGTCGTGTCCGCGTCCAGATGCCGCTCGTGGCACTCGTCGAGCACTACCACGTCGACGCCCGTCAGCTCCTGGTCCCGCTGGAGCCGCTGCAACAGCACACCGGTCGTGACGACCTCCACGCGCGTGTGCCGTCCGACGACCCGTTCACCGCGCACGGTGTACCCGACGCTCGCGCCGGGCTGCTCACCCAGCAGCCACGCCATCCGCCGGGCCGCCGCCCGCGCCGCGATCCGCCGCGGCTCGGCCACCACCACACGCCGCTCGGGCCCCTCGCCCAGCAGGCCGGCCAACGCGAGCGGCACCAGTGTCGTCTTGCCGGTGCCGGGCGGCGCGACCAGCACCGCGGTGCCGTGCCCCTCCAGGGCGTCGTGCAGCGCGGGCAGGGCACCGCGTACGGGCAGGGCGTCCAGGGCGTCGTAACGGATCACGCCCCCAGTGTCGTACGCCGGCGAAACCACCGGTCACGCGCGTGCGCACGCAAGCGGGCGTGGAATCAGTGCATTCAGTCGCGCTCGCACACGAAGATCGCCGTCCCCGGGATGAGATGCCCGCGCAGCGGTGACCAGCCGCCCCATTCGGAGGTGTTCCACTCCGGCCACTCCGGCTCCACCAGATCCACCAGCCGGAACCCCGACGTCACGACGTCCCGGACACGGTCGCCGAGCGTCCTGTGGTGCTCGACGTACACCGCGCGGCCCTCGTCGTCCTGCTCGACGTACGGCGTGCGGTCGAAGTAGGAGGCGGACACCGACAGTCCCTCCGGGCCCGGCTCGTCCGGGAAAGCCCAGCGCAGCGGGTGCGTGACGGAGAAGACGAAGCGGCCCCCGGGCCGCAGCACCCGGCGCACCTCCCGCAGCACCAGCCGCGGGTCGGCGACGAAGGGCAGCGCCCCGTACGCCGAGCACGCCAGGTCGAAGGAGCCGTCCGCGAAGGGCAGCGCGGACGCGTCGGCGCAGACCAGGGGGAAGGCACCGCCGATCCGCAGGGCGTGCTGGAGCTGGCGGTGGGAGAGGTCCAGGGCCACCGGCCGGGCACCCTGGACGGTCAGCCAGCGCGAGCACTGGGCGGCGCCGGCACCGATCTCGAGGACGTCCTTGCCCTTCAGGTCCTCCGGAGGGCCGAGCAGCTCGGCCTCCACCTCGTCCAGCCCTTCGGGACACCACACGAAGCGGTCGTCGCCGAGGAAGGTGCCGTGCTCGACCTGGTACTCGTCCGCGTTCCGGTCCCACCAGCCGCGGTTGGCGCGGGAGCTCTCCGTGACACCGGCGGCACGCCGGGTGGCCTCCGGTTCGGCTGCTGCGGCGTCGGACGCTTCGGGCTCTTGGATGACCGGCTCCTCGTACTTGTTCTGCTGACTCTTCTGCGCCGCCTGTCCCGCGTGTCACGCAAGGGACGTCCGGGGTTCGCGTGGCCTCGGGAGACGGCTTTTGTGCCGGGTATGCGACGATCCGCCCCGGGTGTGCGGCTTCGCGCATTGACCCTGCCCGGCTGCCCCCGTATGCTACAAGTTGCGCTGCGGGCCTGCGCACCTCAGACGTAGCAGGTCGCGCTCGCATCTGTTGTATGTCCCCTCGGTTCTCGAGGTGTCACCCCTGGTTTCGGTGACACTTCCTTGGCTGTCCGGCTTCTGCAGAGCGAAACGGGCTCCCGGCGTAAGCAGTACCTACGACTTCAATGTCCGTACCGGAGCCCTTTCCCACATGACGAGCAGCACCGAGACCACCGCCACCACCCCGCAGGTTGCGGTCAACGACATCGGTAACGAGGAAGCTTTCCTCGCCGCGATCGACGAAACGATCAAGTACTTCAACGACGGCGACATCGTCGACGGCGTCATCGTGAAGGTCGACCGGGACGAGGTCCTGCTCGACATCGGTTACAAGACCGAAGGTGTCATCCCGAGCCGCGAGCTCTCGATCAAGCACGACGTCGACCCCAACGAGGTCGTCGCCGTCGGTGACGAGATCGAGGCCCTTGTTCTCCAGAAGGAGGACAAGGAAGGCCGCCTGATCCTCTCGAAGAAGCGCGCCCAGTACGAGCGTGCCTGGGGCACCATCGAGAAGATCAAGGAAGAGGACGGCATCGTCACCGGTACCGTCATCGAGGTCGTCAAGGGTGGTCTCATCCTCGACATCGGCCTCCGCGGCTTCCTCCCGGCCTCCCTGGTCGAGATGCGCCGTGTCCGCGACCTCCAGCCCTACGTGGGCAAGGAGCTCGAGGCGAAGATCATCGAGCTGGACAAGAACCGCAACAACGTGGTCCTGTCCCGCCGTGCCTGGCTGGAGCAGACCCAGTCCGAGGTCCGCCAGACCTTCCTCACCACCCTCCAGAAGGGTCAGGTGCGGTCCGGCGTCGTCTCCTCGATCGTCAACTTCGGTGCCTTCGTGGACCTGGGTGGCGTCGACGGTCTGGTCCACGTCTCCGAGCTGTCCTGGAAGCACATCGACCACCCGTCCGAGGTTGTCGAGGTCGGCCAGGAGGTCACCGTCGAGGTCCTCGACGTCGACATGGACCGCGAGCGTGTCTCCCTGTCGCTGAAGGCGACCCAGGAAGACCCGTGGCAGCAGTTCGCCCGCACCCACCAGATCGGCCAGGTCGTGCCCGGCAAGGTCACGAAGCTGGTGCCGTTCGGTGCGTTCGTCCGCGTGGACGAGGGCATCGAGGGTCTGGTCCACATCTCCGAGCTGGCCGAGCGCCACGTGGAGATCCCGGAGCAGGTCGTCCAGGTCAACGACGAGATCTTCGTCAAGGTCATCGACATCGACCTCGAGCGTCGCCGCATCAGCCTCTCGCTGAAGCAGGCCAACGAGGCCTTCGGTGCCGACCCGTCGGCGGTCGAGTTCGACCCGACCCTGTACGGCATGGCCGCGTCGTACGACGACCAGGGCAACTACATCTACCCCGAGGGCTTCGACCCCGAGACCAACGACTGGCTCGAGGGCTACGAGACCCAGCGCGAGGCGTGGGAGACCCAGTACGCCGAGGCGCAGCAGCGCTTCGAGCAGCACCAGGCGCAGGTCATCAAGTCCCGCGAGGCGGACGAGAAGGCCGCTGCCGAGGGTGTCGACACCGCGGGTGCGGCTCCGGCCGCGTCCGGTGGTGGTGGCGGCGGCGGCTCGTACTCCTCCGAGGGCGGCGACAACTCCGGCGCCCTGGCGTCGGACGAGGCGCTGGCCGCGCTGCGCGAGAAGCTGGCCGGCGGCCAGAGCTGAACGCAGGCTGAGCAGCAGCTCACCATCGAGCGGTAGCTCGTGAACCGAGGGCCCGCACCCTTCCCGGGGTGCGGGCCCTCGGCGTGTCCACCCGCTCCGGCCTTCCGCCCGTTCGGCGCGCGGACGGGGAATGCCCGGGCCCGGGCCCTTGTTGTTGCGTACGAACACCAGGAGGGGAGCGGTCACTGTGCTTGATCCGCAGGGTTTGTACGCATGGGAGCCGAAGGGCTTGGCCGTCGTCGACATGGCACTCGCCCAGGAGTCGGCGGGGCTGGTCATGCTCTACCACTTCGACGGATACATCGACGCCGGCGAGACCGGCGACCAGATCGTCGACCAGGTCTTGGACTCGCTGCCCCACCAGGTCGTCGCACGCTTCGACCACGACCGGCTCGTGGACTACCGGGCACGCCGGCCGCTGCTGACCTTCAAGCAGGACTCCTGGACGGACTACGAGGAACCCACCATCGAGGTGCGGGTCGTCCAGGACGCCACCGGAGCGCCCTTCCTGCTGCTGTCGGGTCCCGAGCCGGACGTCGAGTGGGAGCGCTTCGCCGCGGCCGTACAGCAGATCGTCGAGCGGCTCGGCGTCCGCCTCGCGGTCAGCTTCCACGGCATCCCCATGGGCGTCCCGCACACCCGCCCCGTCGGCATCACCCCGCACGGCAACCGCACCGACCTCGTACCGGGCCACCGCAGCCCCTTCGAGGAGGCGCAGGTCCCCGGCAGCGCCGAGGCGCTCGTCGAGTACCGGCTCATGCAGGCCGGCCACGAGGTGCTGGGCATCGCCGCGCACGTGCCGCACTACATCGCCCGCTCCCCGTACCCGGACGCGGCGCTGACCGCCCTGGAGTCGATCACCGCCGCGACCGGCCTGGTCCTGCCGGGCATCGCGCACTCCCTGCGCACGGACGCCCACCGCACCCAGACGGAGATCGACCGGCAGGTCCAGCAGGGCGACGAGGAACTCACCGCCCTCGTGCAGGGCCTGGAGCACCAGTACGACGCCGCCGCGGGCGCCGAGACCCGCGGCAACATGCTCGCCGAGCCCGTCGAGATCCCGTCGGCGGACGAGATCGGCCGCGAGTTCGAACGATTCCTGGCGGAGCGGGAGGGCGACGGCTGACGCCGCTTCGTCGCCTCGCCGGCCGGCCGGACGGGCCGGCACCGGCAGGCCCTAAGCTTCCGCTCATGCTGAAGGTGGGCCTGACCGGCGGAATCGGCGCCGGCAAGAGCGAGGTGTCACGGCTGCTCGTCGAGCACGGCGCCGTACTGATCGACGCGGACCGGATCGCACGCGAGGTCGTCGCGCCGGGGACGCCCGGGCTCGCGGCGGTCGTGGAGGCGTTCGGCGAGGACGTCCTCGCCGAGGACGGCAGCCTGGACCGGCCGAGACTCGGCTCGATCGTGTTCGCCGACCCGGAGAAGCTGGCCTCGCTGAACTCGATCGTGCACCCCCTGGTCGGCGCCCGTTCCCGTGCCCTCGAGGAGGCCGCCTCCGCCGACGCCGTCGTCGTCCACGACGTCCCCCTGCTCACGGAGAACGGCCTGGCGCCGCAGTACGACGTCGTGGTCGTCGTGGACGCCGACCCCGCCACCCAGCTCGACCGACTCGTACGGCTGCGCGGCATGACCGAGCGGGACGCACGCGCGCGCATGGCCGCCCAGGCGACGCGCGAGCAGCGGCGGGAGATCGCGGACGTGGTCATCGACAACGACGTGCCACTGGACGAGCTGCGGGCCCGCGTGGAAGAGGTGTGGGCCGAACTGACCCGCCGGGCGCACGCAGCGCGCTGAGCGGCGCGGCCGGTCCGGGGGCTCACTCCGGTGGTCCTTGTGGTTCCGGCGGCTCTGCGGCTCCCGGGCGGCCCGGGGCTCCCGGTCGCCCCAGGAATAGCGGTCCCCGCGCGGGCGTTGATCCCCGTCAGTGAGGGAAGGACTCTGCCGTGCCCGAGACCAGCGGTTCGACCGGACGTACCCCGGAGACGGATGTCATCGACTTCCGCGCCGCCGAGCAACTGCTTGCGGCGCGGGATCCCCAAGGCGCGGTGAAACTGCTCGACGGGGTCATCGCCGCACATCCCGAGAGCACTGCCGCGCGGCTGCTGCGCGCGCGTGCCTTCTTCGCGGCGGCGCAACTGAGACCGGCCGAGCTGGAGTTCACGATCGTCCTGGAGCGGGAGCCGGACAACGCGTTCGCGCACTTCGCACTCGCCCGCACCTATGAGCGCCGTGGCTGCCACGACCAGGCCCGGCGCCACTTCCGGCTGGCGGCGGCTCTGGACCCGAATCCGGAGTACCTGGAGCAGGCGCGGTTCGACTCCTGAGGGTCAGCTCTTCGGAGGCCTGTACGGGGGCGTGTACGGAGGCCCGTACGTGGGTGGGTACGGCGGGCTGTGCGGCGGCCGGTACGGCGGGATGTCCGGGCCGGGCTGGTAGTGGGGGCCTTGGCGGAGGTGCCGGATGATCACGGTCAGGTCGACCGTGACGACGAGCCACAGCACTCCGCACGCGAGCGCCCATCCCAGCCGCCCGGTGAGCGCGAAGGCCGCCGTGCCGAAGATCGCCCAGACCAGGCCCCACACACTCAGCCAGAAACGCGCCCGCAGGGCACTGCGCGCGGTGGTCGGTTCACTGCCGGTACGCATCGGATCGCCACTCCTGTGGAAAACATACTCCGGGAGACGACGAGCGGGGAATGACGAGCGGGGAAAGAGGGGGGAAGCGACCGTGCCACCGGACGGACCAGCCCTGCCGGACGCCGACGGCCTGCCCGAGGTACTGCTCGACCTGGCGGTGCCGCACGAGGACATCAACACACTGGTGGGACTGAGCGGGGCGGTGGCGCACGACGCCGGAGTGACGAGGCTGCTGGAGGAGTGCGTCCTGGAACTGGTCCGGGATCTCGGGGACGTGGCCGGGGACGCCGGGAACCGGGAGGGCGTGCGGCGGTTCGGGGAGCGTCTGACCGAGGCGCCCCAGGCGCTGGGCGCGTACTTCGCCGCGTACGTGTTCGTCGCGGCGCTGCCGTACAGACGCGCGTACCACCAGGAGCGCGGCATTCCGGCCGAGGTCACCCGACACACCCTCGCCGACCTGGGACGGAACATGGCGAGCCACCGCAGGCGGCACGGCACGGGCGGGGTGCGGGCGCCGCAGTGGCTGGTGCACCACTTCCGGGGAGAGCTGTACCAACTGGGGCGGCTGCAGTTCGAGCGGGCCACGGTCGGGCAGCGCGCGGCACCGGTGCTGCGGGCGGCCGGGCTGGACGCGATGCCCGGTGAGGCCTGCCTGAACCTGCACATCCCGGACTACCGCGGCCCGCTGACGCCGGCCGCCTGCGACCGCTCGCTCACACTGGCCGGGGACTTCTTCCGACGGCACTTCCCCGAGGAGACCTATCGAGCCGCGATGTGCCAGTCCTGGCTCCTCGACCCTCAGCTGAAGAGGTACCTGGCCGCGGACTCCAACATCGTCCGGTTCCAGGAACGCTTCCGGGTGGCGTGCGAGGACACTGCGCCGGCCGACGAGGAACCCGTCCGTTTCGTCTTCGGGAACCCCTGCCTGCCGGCCGAGGCGCTGCCGCGGCGCACCTCGGTGGAGCGGGCCGTCGGGGACCACCTGCGGGCCGGCGGCCACTGGTACATCGGGCACGGCTGGTTTCCGTTCTGACGGCGGGTCTCCGTCCCATGGGTCTGGACACAGACCTTCCTGGCCCGGCCGCTGACCACGGAGCAGTTCGAGGAGGCACTGGGGGAGGAGGGGCTCGGGGTGGACCGGTATCTCACCGACGACGGGACCTGGGTGAGGGCGGTTCGCGTGCCCGGACAGCGGACCGGCGATGAGCTCCGGGCCGGCGAGTGGGCCGATTCCCGGACGGCATCAGCCCTGACGGCGTCACGCACCGCTCGACTCGGCTCGGCTCGGCTCAACTCAGATCCGATCAGGACTGATCAGATCAGATCTGATCAGGGCTTGGTCTCGGCGTCCCTCCGGGCGCGGCTCAGGCTTTCCAGTCCGCGCAGGCGTTCCAGCTCGCGGCGGTCGCGCTTGGTCGGGCGGCCGGCGCCGCGGTCGCGGATGCCGGCCGGGGCGACGGCCTCGCGGGGCGGGGGCGGCGGGGAGTTGTCGATGTAGCACTGCGCGGCGACCGGGGCACCGACGCGCTTGCGGATCAGCCGCTTCACGACGACGACGCGTTCCCTGCCCTCCTGCCGCAGACGCACCTCGTCGCCGACACGCAGTGAGTACGCGGGTTTCACACGCTCGCCGTTCACCCGGACATGGCCGCCTCGGCAGGCGGTCGAGCCGAGGGAGCGGGTCTTGAAGAGGCGGACGGCCCAGATCCAGCTGTCCACGCGGACGCTCTCGCCGTCCTTCGGCCCGGCCGCCTCGGCGGCGGCGATCGCGGCGGCGGTCTTGGGGTCCGGGCCCTGGGCGGCGGCAGCGGCGCCCTCGCCACCCGGGTCGGGCTGCTGCGCGGTGGCCTTCGCGCCGACCGTGCCGTCGGTCCTTCGGTCGGCCGTCGACCCGGCCGTCGCCCCGTGCGTCGTCCCGGTGGCGCCCTGCGGGGCGGCCGCCCCGCCGTTCCAGTCCTCGTCATGCTCGGAAGCCATGGCTCGACCTTAACCGCCCGGCCCGGCGAGAGGGGCCCCAGTTTCGGTGGGCCCGGCCGCGTCCGCCGGCCGGGGAACGACGAACCCCGGCGCGCGACGAACGCGCGGCGCCGGGGCTCGACGACAGGCTCAGTACCGCGTGGGGAACAGCTGGAGCTTGGCCTTGTTGCCGGAGACCGCCTTCACCCAGACCTTCAGGTTGTTGAACTTGACGGTGCCACCAGGGCTGGAGCTGCCGCTGAGACGCCCGTCGGCGGCCGACATCTTCACGGACCGGGAGCTGACACTCGTGATCTTCAACTTCCCGAACCCGAACGTGCGGCTGTCGACCTTGATGGTCCTGGGCGCCGACACGGTGATCTTGCAGCGCCCGTCGTAGCAGGGCCCGTTGGCGGCAGACGCCACCGGTGTCATGACGCCGAAGCCGAGTGTGCCCGCCATCGTCAGCGTCACGGCAGTCGTCGCGGCCCGCCGGCGCATACCGGCGGTACCGGCGGTGGTCACCAGGGTGGCGGCTGTCAGTCGACGGATAGGGTTCACGTCATTGTCCTTCGGTCGAGCGGAAACGGTACGGCGGGGGAGTTCCTGAGCCGTCGGAGCGCAGGCACGGCACCGGTGCGCTCGGAGCCGAGGCGGTCGGTGCCCCGCTGCACCGAGTCCAGCACCTGCCTGGTTGTTCAGTAACCTGCTCCGCCCCACTGAACAACTCGCGGCTGCCGCCCGGGGCAGGGGGCGGCGCCGACAGCGCGCGGTGACCACCCAGAGCGGTGGAGGACGGCACACGGTTCCCGCCCCGCCCCGTCGCGCGCGGTCCGGCGATCGGCCCGCAGCGGCCCGGCGGCTCAGTGACCCGGCGGCTCAGTGACCCGGCGGCTGAGTGGCCCGGTGGCTCGGTGGCCTCGCATCCCGACGTGTTCCGGGGACGGTTTTACGGTGGAAGCATGGACACCAGCGGGGACACCAGCGGCCTCTCCGTACTCGACCAGCGGATCGCGGGGTGCCGGGCCTGTCCGCGGCTGGTCGACTGGCGGGAGGAGGTGGCCCGCACCAAGCGGGCGGCCTTCGCCGACTGGACGTACTGGGGCAGGCCGGTACCGGGCTTCGGACCGCCGGACGCGCGTCTGCTGATCGTCGGACTCGCCCCGGCGGCCCACGGCGGCAACCGCACCGGCCGGATGTTCACCGGCGACCGTTCCGGAGACGTGCTGTACCGGGCGCTGTACGACGTGGGCCTCGCGTCCCAGCCCACCGCCGTCTGCGCCGACGACGGCCTCGAACTGTACGGCGTGCGCGTCACCTCGCCGGTGCACTGCGCGCCGCCCGCCAACAAGCCCACCCCCGCCGAGCGCGACACCTGTCGTCCCTGGCTCGTCCAGGAGCTGGGTCTGCTGCGGCCGACGCTGCGGGCCGTGGTGGTCCTCGGCGGGTTCGGCTGGCAGGCGGCGCTGCCCGCGTTCGCCGAGGCGGGCTGGCCGGTGCCCCGCCCCCGCCCAGCCTTCGCGCACGGCGGGCACGTCATGCTGGACGCCCCCGACGGGCCCGGCCTGCACCTCTTCGGCTGCTTCCATGTCAGCCAGCGCAACACGTTCACCGGCCGGCTCACCCCCGAGATGCTCCGGGAGGCGCTGCGCACGGCGGCCGAGGCGGCGGGGCTGCCCACCCGATGAAGAGCGGCGGGGCCGCCCACCCGGTAAGGGGGTTGCCCATCCGGTAAAGAGGATGAGCATCCCGGGCCGATGGCGCTACGGTGCCCCGATGGGCCTGTATCCGGAGATCGAACCGTACGACCACGGCATGCTCGACGTCGGAGACGGCAACCGTGTCCACTGGGAGACCTGCGGGAACCCGCACGGCAAGCCCGCGCTGGTGCTGCACGGTGGGCCGGGATCCCGCACGAGCCCGAACCTCAGACGGTACTTCGACCCGGCCGCCTACCGGATCGTGCTCCTCGACCAGCGCGGCGCCGGACGGTCGGTCCCCCGGGCGAGCGAGTACGACACCGACATGAGCGTCAACACGACCGCCCACCTCATGGCGGACCTGGAACGGTTGCGCGCCCACCTGGGCATCGAACGCTGGCTGGTGTGGGGCGTGTCGTGGGGGTCGGTACTGGGACTGCGGTACGCGCAGACCCACCCGGGGGTGGTGTCCGAGCTGGTGCTGACCGGGGTCGCGACCGGCTCCCACGCCGAAGTGGCCCTCATGACCCGAGGATTGGGGAAAATCTTCCCCGAGGCCCACGAGCGGTTCCTCGCCGAACTGCCCGCGGACGAACGCGACGGCAACCCGGCCGCCGCCTACAACCGGCTGCTGGAGTCGCCCGACGCCGAAGTCCGGGCCCGGGCCGCCCGTGCCTGGACCGACTGGGAGACGGCGGTGATCCCCGCGCCGCCGCGCTCGGTCGCCCGGTTCGAGGACCCGGAGTTCCGCATGGGCTTCGCACGTACCGTCACGCACTACTGGGGCAACGACCACTTCCTCGGCGACGGCGACGGCGACGGCGACGGCAACGACGAGGGCGTGGTCCTCAGGGACGTGCACCTGCTGAAGGGCATCCCCGGCACCCTGGTGCAGGGCAGCCTCGACTTCGGCAACCTCCTGGGCGTCGTCTGGCGGCTCCACCACGCCTGGCCGGACAGCGAACTGGTGATCGTGGACGAGGCCGGACACGACGCCGGAGCGATCGGTGACGACGTACTGGTGGCGGCGACGGACAGGTACGCGCGCGCAGGCGCCTGACGGGCCGTGGGGCGCGTCCGGCCCGCCCGGCCCCCCAATCCGCGCCCTACGGCCGCCACACGTACCGCACGTCCGGCTCCCGTTCCTCGTTCCCGGCGCCGTCCGTCCACTCCACGGCCGTGAACCCGTGCCGTTCGTAGAAGCGGTGCGCGGGCGCGTTGACCTGGAAGGTCCACAGCGAAAGCCCGTCCGGCCTGCGTTCCTTGGCCAGTGCGACGAACCGGTCCCCGATCCCGCGCCCGCGCCAGTCCGGCGCGAGATACAACTGCGACAGCTCCCCCTCCTCCAGCACCATCACGCCGACGACATCACGGCCGGCGGCCTCCGCCACCCATGTCTCGCGCAGCGGGACCAACACGTGACGGAAGTAGTGCTGAACCTCGTCGTCGGTGCGGGGCCGGACCACGGTGGGCAGCGCGGCGGTGAAGGAACGCAGCCAGACGCCGGCCGCCGCACGGGCGTCGGCGCCGTCCGCCCGCCGCAGGACGACCGGTTCGCTTCCCTCCCGGCTCACGGACGTGTCTCCTCCGGCACGACCGCGGTCGCCGTGATCTCCACCAGCTGCCCCGGATACCCGAGGCAGTTCACCCCGAGCAGCGTCGAGGAGTGCGGGCCGGTACTGAGCCCGGACGCCTCGACGACGTCCCAGACGGCGGACAGGTCGGCGGTCTCACCACTCACCACGTACACATCGGTCGAGAGCACGTGCCTCAGCTCGCTCCCGACGGCGCGCAACTGCTCGGTGAGGTTCGCGATCACCTGCTCGGCCTGACGGACCGGGTCGCCCTCCCCGACCAGCTTCCCCTCCGCGTCGAGTGGAACCGAGCCGGCCAGGAAGGCGAGCCTCGTCCCGGCCTCGACGACGGAGGCGTGGGAGTAGGTGGGCGGCGGAAACAGGCCGGGCACGGTGACGCGCTGGATCACGTGGGCTCCTGAGACGGTCCGGAGAACGGGCGATTTCCCGATCGTCCGTTCTCCGGACCGCCTCCGCATCCGAATTTCCCTCGCGGCCCGCGACCGGGCCGCCTAGGCTTCCGGCGTCCGTCACGCCGCCCCACCGCCAGGAGCCCGAAGCAGTGCCCACCCTCACGGACCAGGCCTTCCTCGACACGACAGCCGACCGGCTCGCCGCCCTCCCCTCCGTCCGGGCGGTCACCCTCGGCGGCTCCCGGGCCCAGGGCACCCACGGGCCCGACAGCGACTGGGACCTGGCGGTCTACTACCGGGGAGCCTTCGACCCGGACGACGTCCGCGCCCTCGGCTGGGCCGGGGAGGTCTCCGACATCGGCGCCTGGGGCGGCGGCGTCTTCAACGGCGGCGCCTGGCTGACGATCGACGAACGCCGGGTAGACCTGCACTACCGCGACCTCGACGTGGTCGAGCACGAGGTGGCGGAGGCAGAGGCGGGACGCTTCGCCGTCGAGCCGCTGATGTTCCACCTGGCGGGCATCCCGACGTACCTGGTCGTAGCGGAGCTGGCGATCAACGAGGTGCTGCGCGGCGAACTTCCCCGCCCCGCCTACCCGCAGGCCCTCCGTACCACCGCCCCCGAGCACTGGTACGGAGCGGCCACCGCCACCCTCGCCTACGCCAAGGCGGGCCACGCCCCCAAGGGCGCCCTCACCCAGGTCGCCGGCGCGATCGCCCTCGCCGCGACCCAGACGGCGCACGCGGTACTGGCGGCCCGCGGGGAGTGGGTCACCAACGAGAAGGGGCTGGTCGAGCGGGCCGGGCTGGGCGGGATCGACGAGCTGCTGGCGGACCTGACACCCCGGCCGGACGCCCTGGCGCGGTCGGTGACGCGTGCCGGGACGCTGCTCCGCGGGGCCATGGAGGAAGGCTGACGTCGCGGGGAGGAAGAGGCCGATGGCCAGTGCGTCGCGGGACGCGTGGCGGCGACGCACAGCGGGGAGCCGGCCCGTCGCGGTTCCCGGCGGTGACGCGGCGCGCCAGTGTCCCGCAGCTGGGTCACCGCCGTACGCGGACCAGCGGCACATCGGCCACGTCCGCCGCCGTGTACCTCCGCACGGGCAACGGCGTCCCAGGACCAAGACGACCCCACGCGAGTCGTCGGCCCTCGTCGAGAAGGTGCTGTCGGATGTGACACCCCGGCCCGGGCGCCGACCGTGCGGAGCCGCCGCGCGGAGCAGCCGCTCCGGCCCCCGCGTCACGGCTCACCGTCACACCACCCGGACCCGCCCGTTCTTCCCGCGCCTCGCAAACCGACCGCACGCTGGGCCGTACGTTGACGGGATGACGCCTTCTTCCCATGAGAAGCCGAAGCCCACTGATCTCCATGAGGAGCGGAAGCCCTCTGCATCCCGTGAGCAGCCCGCCGATCTCGTGATCACCGGCTGCACCGTTCTCGTGCACGACGACCGGGGACGGATCGGCTTCGAAGAGGACGCGGCCATCGTCGTATGGGACGGAGTCGTCGATTCCGTGACGAGCGCCGCCGCCGTGGCCGGCCTCCCCGCCGCCGACCGCATCGACGCACGCGGCCAAGTCGCCCTCCCCGGTCTGATCAACTGCCACACGCACGCGCCGATGGTCGCCCTGCGCGGACTCGCCGAGGACCTGCCCACCGAGGAGTGGTTCAACGACGTCGTCTGGCCCGTCGAGTCCAACCTCACCGAACGGGACGTGGAGCTGGGCGCCCGGCTCGCCTGCGCCGAGATGATCCGCGCGGGCGTGACGACGTTCGCGGACCACTACTTCGCCATGGACGCCGTCGCCACCGTGGTCGCCGAGTGCGGGATGCGGGCGCTGCTGGGCCAGGCGTACTTCTCTTCCCAGGGGCCGGAAGGCAGGGAGACATCGCTGGAGTTCGCCGTGCGGCACCGGGGCTCCGCGGACGGCCGGATCACGACCGCCCTCGCCCCGCACGCCCCCTACACGGTGACCGACACCGACCTCGCCGCCACCGCGGAACTCGCCCGCGACCACGGCCTGTCCGTGCACCTCCACGCCGCCGAGAACCGCGACCAGACCGAGACCAGCCTCGCCCGGCACGGCGTCACCCCGGTCCAGGTCCTGGAGCGCACCGGCATCCTCGACACCGACGTGCTCATCGCGCACGGCACCGGCATCGTCGAGACCGATCTGCCGCTCCTCGCGCGCGCGGAAGGGCGTACGGCCGTGGCGACCGCGCCCCGCGGGTACCTCAAGTTCGCCTGGCCCACCACCACACCGGTACGCGCCCTGCGCGACATCGGCGTGCCCGTGGGACTCGCCACGGACGGCGCCGCCTCCAACAACTCCCTCGACGTGTGGGAGTCGATGGCGCTCACGTCCCTGATCCAGAAGTACACCGAGGGCGACCCGCGGTGGCTGACCTCCCGCCAGGCACTGCACCACGCCACGCTGCAGAGCGCCGACGCGGTCGGGCTCGGCGACACCGTCGGCCGCATCGCACCGGGGCGGCGGGCCGACCTCGTCCTCGTCGACCTCACCGGGCCGCACACCCAGCCCGTGCACGACCTCGCCGCCACCCTCGTGCACAGCGCGCGGTCCGCGGACGTGCGCACGACGATCGTCGACGGGCGCGTCCTCATGCGGGACCGCCGGCTGCTGACCCTCGACGTCCCCGCGGTGGTCCGGGAACTGGGGGAGCGGCTGCCCGCCCTGACCGAGCGCGGCCACGGACGGCGCGTCCAGGAGTACGACACCTGAGCTCCGTACGACACCTGAGCTCGTGCGGGACTTGATCCGTGCGGGACTTGATCCGTGCGGGACTTCATCCGTACGGAACTGAATGCCGTACGGAACTGAACACCGAGGTCAGCGGCTTCCCCCCGCCCACCCGAAAAGAATCTTGCCGAGCCGCGATGAGTTCTGCACCGCCCGTCGGTCACCACCCCGACGGACCGTTGCGTAACGCACAGGAGGAGCTGGATCCATGTCGCTGCCGGAGATCGTCACCCGCGCGGACTGGCGCGCGGCGCGCGAGGCCTTACTGGTCAAGGAGAAGGCGGCCACCCGCGCGCGTGACGCGCTCAACGCCGAGCGTCGCGGGCTGCCCATGGTGGAGGTCGACAAGGAGTACGTGTTCGAGGGCGGCGACGGCAAGGGCACGCTGCTCGACCTCTTCGAGGGGCGCGACCAGCTTGTCGTTTACCACTTCATGTTCGCGCCCGAGTGGGACGCCGGCTGCCGCAGCTGCTCGGCGTTCCTGGACCAGATAGGGCACCTCGCGCACCTGAGGGCCCGCGGTACGACGTTCGCGGCCGTCTCCCGGGCGCCGTACCCGAGGATCCTGCCGTTCAAGGCACGGATGGGCTGGACGCTGCCCTGGTACTCGTCCTACGTCAGCGACTTCAACACCGACTTCGAGGTGACCCTCGAACACGAGGGCGAGCTCGTCGAGCGGCCCGGCCTCAGCTGCTTCCTGCGCGACCGCGACCGGGTCTTCCACACCTACTCGACGTACGAGCGCGGCCTCGACGGCCTCGGCTCGACCACCAGCCTGCTCGACCTGACCGCGCTCGGCAGGCAGGAGCAGTGGGAGAAACCCGAGGGGCGCGCCTCGGCCCTCGGCGCGCCCGCGGGAAGCGAGAGAGTCCGCTACCACGACGAGTACGAGGACTGAGACGCACCGTAGCGAAAGGGCCCGAACGGCTGAGGTGCCTCTCACACTTTGCGGTGAACGAGTGTCAACTACGTCTCAGTACCGTCACCGCGCGAGGCGTTCGCTCCATGGTTGGCGTTTAACTCTACGAGTACAGCGCTACATGGAGGTGCGGGGTGGTGAACGGGCGAACGGTGCTCGAGCGCTTTCCCGCCGGCGGACCGCGAGGATCCTGGCCGGCGGAGGAGTTCGCGAACGCGCGACGTCTGGAGGGCCTGCCCGCCGAGGTCGTCATGGACCTCGCCACGGACATGTTCCTGGTCATCGTCCGCGGTGACGCCGCAGGCGGCTCGCCCGTCTGAGCGTGCGGCGGCGCCTACGCGCTCACCGGCCGTGACCATGTGGGCGTCGTGTTCGTCACCCGGCACAGGGCGAGGTAGAGCGGTATGGGCGGGGTGTAGGGGACCGTGCCGTCGGGGCGATGGATGAGGCCGGGAACGTCCGGTGCGTCGGGAACGACCGCGCCGGTGGCGTACCGCGCGGGAACGGGCCACTCCAGCGCGTAGTCGGAGTCGGACGGGACGATCCACCACCAGTGCGCGTCGTCGGCGTAGACGCAGCCCACGCGCGGCAGCCGAGGGAGCACCAGAGGGCCGAAGCGGGCGGGCACCGTCACGGCGTCGCAGCCCAGCGGAGCCGTCATGCCGTCCGGCACGGGCAGCCGCCGGGGAGTCCCGGAGAGCGCCCCGGGGGCGTCCAGCCCGCGCTGGAGGCGGACCAGGGTGTCCAGGCCGAGCGGGCGCACACCGGACGCGGCCCTCATAGCCATTCGGTCTCCGTCCCGCGGTGCGGCCGGAGGTGGCGTCCCTCCGCCTCGCCGTCGTCACCCGTGCCGCCGGCGGGGCCGGGTTTCGGGCGGGCGCCCCAGCCCAGGTCGTTGTGGGGCTCCAACGGATCGCGCGGCCCGTCGGCCCGGCGTGGCAGCTCGGCCCAGACCAGCAGTCCGGGGCCGTGCTCCTGGGCGCCCCAGGCGTCGCACAGGGCGTCGACGAGAAGCAGCCCCCTGCCGTGCTCGTCCTCGGGCTGCTGGTCGGCCGACGGGTGGGGCTGACCGGGGGCGCAGCCCTCGTCGCGTACGGCTATGCGGACCAGCTCGGCGCCGTCGTGCAGCTCGCACACTATGTGTCTGCTCGCGGTGTGCACGATCGCGTTGGTCACCAGCTCGGAGACCACCAGGGCCGCGGTGTCGCAGGTGTCCTCACACACCGACCAGCCGTTCAGTCGGGCGCGCGTCAGGCGTCTGGCCTGCGCGGCAGAGCCCGGATGGGCGGCCAGCTCGAAGCGGAACCGGCGCTCGGCGGCGGCGGCCCCCGAAGTGCCGGCTCCCATGGCGGCACCGAGGCCCAGGGAGCCCGCGGCGGCGTCTGTTCCTAAGGGCGCGGACGGAATCACGCTTGCCACTATCGCCCCGGCGGGAACACTTGGCAAGTGTCACTCTGAAAAATGCAGAGTGCTGTGTGACGGTCTGGACGGTCGTGGCACACTGCTCGCAACAGCACGTCGAGCGGCGCCACTTCGGATCACCGAGAGCCCGACCGGACTATCGAACGGATCTTCGAATGGCGCCGCCGGGCTGTCCGCACATGGACGCGCGGGACTCTTTCGGGACTCTTCAGGAGGTGGGCGGTGAGCGAGCCGCGGTCCGCGCCGACGGTCGGTCAGGTTGTCCTCGGCAGGCGCCTGCTGGACCTGCGGGAACGAGCCGGCCTCAAACGCGAGGAAGCCGCGCGCATCCTGCGCGTCGCCCCCGCCACGGTCCGCCGGATGGAGATGGCCGAGGTCGCCCTCAAGATCCCCTACCTCCAACTCCTGCTGAAGGCCTACGGCATCGGCGACGAGGAGGCCGACGCCTTCGTCCAGCTGGCCGAGGACGCCAACAAGCCCGGATGGTGGCAGCGCTTCCACGACATCCTGCCGGGCTGGTTCTCCATGTACGTCAGCCTGGAGGGCGCGGCCTCCCTCATCCGTTCCTACGAGCCCCACTTCGTCCCCGGAGTGCTGCAGACCGAGGACTACGCGCGCGGGGTGCTCCGCTCGGGAGCCATCGGGCAGACCCGGCCCGACGACATCGAACGCCACGTCGACCTGCGCATGCGGCGCCAGGAACTGCTCACCCGTGAGGACGCGCCCAGGCTGTGGGTCGTGATGGACGAGACCGCGCTGCGCCGCCCCGTCGGGGGCCCCGAGGTGATGCGCGCCCAGATCGACAGACTGCTGGAGGCCACGAAGCTGCCCAATGTGACGCTGCAGGTCGCCCCGTTCTCCAACGGGCCGCACCCGGGCACGTACGGGCCCTTCGTGCTCTTCCGATTCGCCATGCCGGAGCTGCCGGACATGGTCTACAGCGAGTACCTGACCGGCGCCGTCTACCTCGACGCGCGCGCCGAGGTGGCGACCCATCTCGAGGTCATGGACCGCATGGCGGCGCAGGCCGCCACGGCACATCGCACGAAGGAGATCCTCCGGGATCTCCGCAAGGAGCTGTGAATGAATCGCATCAAACCCCAGCGCTCGCCGCGGACCCGCAGCGAGCGGATCCACCACGAGGGGATCTTCGGCGAAGGGACCCACAGCGAAGGGATCTACAACGGCATGCCCGCCCGTGAGCTGGGCAGCGAGGGCTGGCACAAGCCGTGGAGCGGCGGAAACGGGGGCAACTGCCTGGAGGCGATGAAGCTCGCCGACGGCCGGATCGCCGTACGGCAGTCGACCGACCCCGACGGGCCGGCGCTGATCTACACCTCCGCCGAGATGACGGCCTTCATCGAGGGAGCGAAGGCGGGAGAGGCGGACTTCCTGCTGGCCTGAAACGCACGCTCTGTTGATGTTTGCTTCCTAAACTGTTTGGCACTGAGTTGATCACCCACCGTCATCACCCGCCGCCGTCGCCCGCGACCGTCATCCGTAGCCGACGCCCTTCGCCGTCACCCTTCGCCGTCAGCGTTCTCGTCACCGTTCGCCAGGAAAACCCAACACCTTGGAGCTCGTCATGACCGGGCAGCACCGCGCCGAGATCGACACGAGTAGGCCGCACCCCGCACGGATGTACGACTGGTATCTCGGCGGCAAGGACAACTACCCGGTCGACGAGGCGATGGGCCGGCAGATGCTCACCCTCGACCCGAGGGTGCCGGTGATGGCCAGGGTGAACCGCGCCTTCATGCACCGGGCCACCCGCTGGCTCACCGGTCAGGGCATACGGCAGTTCCTCGACGTCGGAACCGGTATCCCCACCGAACCCAACCTCCATCAGGTCGCCCAGGAGACCGCGTCCGACGCCCGCGTCGTCTACTGCGACAACGACCCCATCGTGCTGGCCCACGCGGCGGCCCTGCTGCGCGGCACGCCCGACGGGGCGACCGAGTACCTCCAGGCCGATGTCCGGGATCCGGAAGCCATCCTGGACGGTGCCAGGAAGATCCTGGACTTCGACCGGCCCATCGCGCTGTCCCTGGTCGCGCTGCTGCACTTCGTCTCCGACGAGGACGGCGCGCACGACCTGGTCGGCCGGCTGCTGTCGGCGCTGCCCTCCGGAAGCCACCTGGTGATGACCCACGCGACGGCCGACTTCACGCCCGAGGAGTCGCGGGCGGCCACCGAGAAGCTCAGCGCCGCCGGTGTCACCCTGGCCCTGCGCTCACGCGATGAGTTCGCCCGCTTCTTCGCCGGCCTCGACCTGGTCGAGCCCGGCGTCGCGGTGCCCCATCTGTGGCACCCGGAACTGGGCGAGCCGGTTGCCGGGCAGGAGGACGGGGTCATCCCGGGGTACGGGGCAGTGGGCCGTAAACCGTGATCCGCGGGCTGTGATCCGCGGGCTTCGCGACCCACAGGTGGTGACCCGCAGGCTGCGACCCGCAGGCTGTGACCCAGGGGGGACCCCGCAGGTTGTGAGCGGCAGGTGGTGACCGGGCAGGCTGTGACCCCGCTGACCGGCCCATGGAGGAGCGGTGGGTGTGCTTGATCGGCCCGTGGGGGAGCGGTGGGTGTGCTTGATCGGCCCGTGCGGGAGCGGCGGCGTGCTCAAGCCGTCATCGGCCGGTCGTACGGGCCGACCGGTGCCGGCAGCCGTGTGCTGCCGCCGGACAGGTGACGGTCAACGGCCGCCGCCACCGCCCGCCCCTCCGCGATCGCCCACACGACGAGCGACGGCCCGCGTGCCGCGTCCCCCGCGGCGAACCAGCCCGGGACATTGGTCGCGAAGCCCGGGTCCCGGGCGATCGTGCCACGGGGCTCCAGCGCCAGCCCCAGTTGGTCGATGAGCCCGTCGTCACGGTCGGGCCCCGAGAAGCCGAGGGCGAGGAGGACGAGGTCGGCCGGGAGCGACCGCTCGGTGCCGGGCAGCGGACGGCGCCCGGCGTCCACTCCGACCAGGTGCAGCGACCGAACGTGCCTCTCCGCGTCACCGGTGAAACGGAGCGTGCTCGCCGCGAACAGTCGTGCGTCCGCGTCCGCCGCCGGCGCGGACCGCAGTTCACGTGCCTCCTCGTGCGCTGCCGACAGCCGGTACAGCCGCGGGTACGTCGGCCAGGGCTCGGCCGCCTCGTCGCGCTCCGAGCCCGGCTGCGCGTAGATGTCCAGCTGGGTCACGGACGCGGCCCCCTCCCGGACCGCGGTACCGAGGCAGTCGGCCCCCGTGTCACCGCCGCCGACGATGACGACGTGCCTCCCGGCGGCGGACAGCGGGGAGCGCTCCAGATCCCCCTCGCGCACCCGGTTCGCCAGCGGCAGGTACTCCATCGCCTGATGGATACCGGCCAGCTCCCGACCGGGCACGGTCAGCTCGCGCCACGTCGTCGCCCCGGTGGCGATCACCACCGCGTCGTAGCGTGCCCGCAGTTCGCCGGCGGGGACGTCCCGCCCGACCGCCGTCGACGTACGGAACCTCGTCCCCTCGGCCCGCATCTGGTCGACGCGCCGATCCAGGTGCCGCTTCTCCATCTTGAACTCGGGGATGCCGTACCGCAGCAGCCCACCGATCCGGTCGTCCCGCTCGTAGACGGCGACCGTGTGCCCGGCCCGGGTCAGCTGCTGCGCCGCCGCGAGCCCGGTGGGCCCCGACCCGATCACCGCCACCGTCCGCCCGGACAGCCGGTCCGGCGGGCGCGGCGGTGCGAAGCCCTCCTCCCAGGCTTTGTCGGCGATCGCACACTCGACGTTCTTGATGGTGACGGCGGGCTGGTTGATGGCGAGCACACAGCCCGCCTCGCACGGTGCCGGGCACAACCGGCCGGTGAACTCGGGGAAGTTGTTCGTGGCGTGCAGCCGCTCGCTCGCCGCCCGCCAGTCCGACCGGGTGACCAGGTCATTCCACTCCGGGATCAGATTGCCGAGCGGACAGGCGTCGTGGCAGAAGGGGATGCCGCAGTCCATGCAGCGACCGGCCTGCGCGCCGATGACCGGCAGCAGCGCCCCAGGGACGTACACCTCGTCCCAGTCCCGGGCGCGCTCCCCCGCCGGCCTGCGGGGCCACTCCTCGCGGGGCGTGGTCAGGAAACCCTTGGGATCGGCCATGGCCGTCTTCCTTGCGTGCGGGGTGGCCGGCCGTACGTCGCGGGCGGCGCCCTTCGGGCCCACGATACGTGCCGCCCGCCCCGAGCGCAGAGCACCGGACGGCGCCTTGGCCCCCGTGCTCCGGGCTGCGGCGCCGCCCCCGCGTGGGCAGGAACCAGTGGCTGCCGGCCGCCTCGCCCGGGGCGGCGCCCCGGAGCGGGGTGGCGTCCGCCGGCTCAGGCGAGGGCCAGCACGTAGGCCACCGCCGCCGCGGCCGAGGCAGCCGTGCGGACGTGGTTCCACGCCGTCCACTCGCGTACGTACGAAGGCCACCGGGCGGCCGCCTCCGCGGTGCCCGGCTCCAGCTCGAGCAGTGCGGAGTTGCGCGGCACGTTGGCGGCCGCGGTCACCCCGAACGATCCGAAGAGGAACAGCGCACTGCCCAGCAGCAACTCCACCGCGGCCCCGTCGGGCCACAGCACGAACGTCACCACGGCGATCACCGCGGTCAGCGCCGCCGTCCCGAGGAACACGAGCATGAAGGCGGGCCGCACCGCGGCCGTGTTGATCGCGTTCATCGCGGCGACCCCCTGCGCGGGCGGCAGCGCCGCGAGCCCCCGCATGACGAACGTCGAGAACGCGCAGAAGGCGCCGGCCGTCAGACCGGTCCCGAGCACACCCAGCACCGTCAGCACGAAGTACGGTCCGTCGATCATGTCCTGTCAGCTCCCACCCGTCGAGTCGATGCCCGCTCGGCACCGACGGCCGTCGACCACCGCAAGTCAACATCCGTACGGGCACGGTGACCATGGCCGGTCGGCGCGAGCGCATACGCAGGCGTCCAGGCGGGTGGACCGGCGGCTGACGCATCATGGGCGGGTGCGACTGCAAGCGATCACCTGGGACAGGCTCGGCGACCTGCTCGCCGAGCGCCTGCTCGACCTCCGACCCGCCGACGGCAGCGCCTGGCCGCGCGTCGCCTTCGACGGCGCCCCGGCCGCCCGCCCCGGCGACCTCGCCGACCGGGTCTCCGAGGCGCTGCGCGTTCGCGGCAGGCCCTCCCTCACCGTCGGGACGGAGGGCTTCCTGCGTCCCGCCTCCCTCCGCCTCGAGTACGGGCATCAGGACGTCGAGTCCTACTACAACGGCTGGCACGACACCGGCACCCTGTGGCGCGAGGTCTTCGACCCCCTCGGGCCCGGCGGCGACGGGCGGGTCCTGCCCGACTTGTGGGACCCGGTCACCGACCGGGCCACCCGCAGCCCCTACGTCCGTCTCCCACCCGGCGGTGCGCTGCTGCTGCACGGCCCCTTCCTGCTGCGCCACTGGTTCCCCCTGGATCTGAGCATCCACCTCGCCCTCGGCCCCGGCGCACTGCGTCGCCGCACCCCCGAGGCCGAGCACTGGACCCTGCCCGCCTTCGAGCGCTACGAGGAGGAGACCGATCCCTCCGGCGCCGCCGACGTCCTGGTGCGCGCCGACGATCCGCGGCACCCCGCGTGGAACGGCTGACGGGCCGTGCGGGCGGCTGACTCTCCCGGCCCTTCCACACGCGTGCGCATACGACTTCCCAGTCGCCTTGACGGTCTCCTCCGACGGTGGGTCCATGCCGCCCACGCCGGTGACGCCGGTGATGCCCGCACTTCGCGGTCTGCTTCGGCGGTTCTCCGGGAGCCGGGCGCGTCGACCCGTCCGCGGATACGGGCGGCGAGGCCCGCCCGGCCTTCGTGTCGTGCCGCGCAGGGCGTGGGCATCTCGGCATCTCCGTCTGAACGGCTCGGGCCGTCGCGTCAGAGCCAGCCGTTGCGCCGGAAGCCCCGGTGCAGAGCCAGGCAGGACACGGCTATCACGCCTATGACCAGGCCGTAGCCGTACCGCCAGCGCAGTTCCGGCATGTGGTCGAAGTTCATGCCGTACATCCCGCAGACCATCGTGGGCACGGCGACGATCGCGGCCCAGGCGGTGATCTTCCGCATGTCCTCGTTCTGCGCGACCGTCACGCGGGCGAGGTGGGCCTGGAGAATGGAGTTGAGCAGTTCGTCGAACGCCGCGAGCTGCTCGGTGGCACGCAGCAGATGGTCGGCGACGTCGCGGAAGTAGGCCTGTATCTCCGGCTCGACCACCCGGGCCGGCCGTGTCGCCAGCTCTTCCAGCGGCCGGCCGAGCGGCACCACGGCCCGCCTCAGTTCGAGGAGTTCACGCTTGAGCTGGTAGATCCGCCCTGGATCGACCCGTGCGCCGTGCTCCGCGAACACCTCCGTCTCGACATGGTCGATGTCCGCCTGGACCGCTTCGATGACGCTCAGGAAGTCGTCCACCACGTGGTCCGCGATCGCGTGCAGCACGGCCGACGGCCCCTTGACGAGCTGGGCGGGGTCCGACTCCAGTCCCTCCCGCAGCGGTCCCAGTGAGCCGTGCCGCCCGTGGCGCACGGTGATCACGAAGTCCTGGCCGACGAACACCATGATCTCGCCGGTGCTCACCACCTCGCTCGTGGCCGTGAGTTCCTCGTGCTCCACGTAGCAAACCGTCTTGAACACGGCGAAGAGCGTGTCGCCGTACCGCTCCACCTTCGGGCGCTGATGGGCCTCGATCGCGTCCTCGACCGCCAGCGGGTGCAGGTCGAAGAGCTCCGCGACGCCCTCGAACTCCTGGTCCGTCGGCTCATGCAGGCCGAGCCAGACGAAACCGGTTCCCCGCTCCCGCATCCGCTTCACCACGTCGACCGGATCGCCGCCCTCCGGAGTGCGGACACCGTCCCGGTAGGTCACGCAGTTCACCACCGAGGAGCCCAGTGGGGAGCGGGCGGGGTGGCTCAGGTCCACGCGCGGGCGCCGTCGGGCCAGCCTTGCCACCTTGCGGAGGCCGCCGGCCCTTCCCAGGCCCGTGACCCTCCGTAGGTTCCCTGCCATCGTCATCCGTGTCTCCCCGCGTGGGTCCCCTCGCGCCGTGCTTCCCGCGCCTTCGCGCCAGTCTGCCAGGCCTGCTCGAGCGGCGGATCAGCCTGGGGAAATGAGGCGTTCCGCTTTGTTCCCGGCTGTGGACAGGGCGGTTGCGGTGGGACCCGGACCGGGCGCGGGCTCGGGCGCGGACCGGGTTCGGCATGGACCGGACATGGCGTGGACCGGACATGGCGTGGATCGGACACGGCGTGGACACCGGCCGGGCCGGTCACGCCCCCGGCCCGGCCGGTCGCTGCGAGGGGGCGTCGTGCCGGAGCGTCGTCAGCTTGGGACAAGCGGGACAACTGGGATGATCGCCGCATGACGCGAACCGACGGACACCTCCTCGACAACCGGCAGGCCGAGGTGGCGGAGCGCTTCGACGCCTTCGCCGCGCTCTTCGACCCCACGACGTTCCGGTACCTTCAGACGCTCGGTGTCGGACCCGGCTGGCGCTGCTGGGAGGTCGGAGCCGGCGGCACCTCAGTGGTGTCCTGGCTGGCCAAGAGGGTGGGTCCGACCGGCAAGGTCCTCGCGACCGACATCGACACCTCATGGGTCGCTCCGGCCGGCCGGCCTCCGGTCGAAGTCCGCGTGCACGACGTGGGCGCGGAGGAAGCTCCGGGGGAGGGCTTCGACCTGGTGCACGCACGGCTGGTTCTCGTCCATGTCCCGGACCGGGAGCGGGCGTTGCGTTCGATGGTCAAAGCCCTGCGTCCAGGGGGCCGTCTCCTGGTCGAGGACGCCGATCCCGCGCTGCAGCCCCTGCTCTGCCCCGACGAGCACGGTCCCGAGCAGCGACTGGCGAACCGGGTGCGGCACGGCTACCGCCAACTGCTGGCGCACCGCGGTGCCGACCTCTCCTGCGGCCGTCGGCTCCCGCGTCTCCTCCGGGAGGCCGGGCTGCGCCGCGTGGAGGCCGACGCCTACTTCCCGGTCACCTCACCCGCGTGCGCCGTCCTGGAGTCCGCGACGGTCCGTCAGGTCCGCGACCAACTGGTCGGCGCGGGGGTGGCCACGCACGAGGACATCG
Source organism: Streptomyces sp. WG7 (assembly GCF_049975785.1). Taxonomy (NCBI): domain Bacteria; kingdom Bacillati; phylum Actinomycetota; class Actinomycetes; order Kitasatosporales; family Streptomycetaceae; genus Streptomyces; species Streptomyces sp. WG7. The sequence goes on along the minus strand of NZ_JBNGGE010000007.1, from coordinate 46,771 downwards.
ACCGCCACCTCGCGAACGTCGCGTCCGGCAGCATGGACCTCGTGACGGCTCCGATGATCTCGGCGTGGGGGCGCAAGGCGTAGGGGAGTTGGGGTTTCGGCGCTCCCGGTGCTCCCGTCGCTCAGGGGCCGCTGCCCTTGACCGGCGTGCGGAGGGCGCGAAAGTAGTCGTTGAGGGTCTGCACCACCGCCGACCACCACCGCCGCCGCCAACCACCACCGGCGCCAACCACCACCACCGGCGTCACCCTCCCATCCGCACTGACCGACCGGCGGTCAGTCGGTTGCCGTCGGAGGTCTCGCACCCACCCGTTCGACCGCCCTCGCCCCCGCCCGGCACCCCGCGGCCGCCGCCGCCTCGGGCCCCGCGCCCGCGAGCAGCGCGGCGAGGAACGCGCCGGTGAAGGCGTCACCGGCGCCCGTACTGTCCCGCGGCGACGCCGGGGCGGTGGGCACACGCGCGCACACGGCACCGGACCGGGCCACCAAGGCCCCCTCCGCGCCCTGCTTGGCGATCACCAGCGGGACGTGCCGGCTCAGCTTCGCCGCCGCGTCCACGGGGTCGGACAACCCGGTGAGCAGGCACGCCTCGTCACGGCTGGGCAGCAGGACGTCCACTCCCGCGACCAGGTCCAGGAAACGGCCGACGCCCAGCCCGGTGAGGAACCCCGCCGACGCCGGGTCCAGACTGACCGGCACCCCACGCGCGTGAGCCGCGGCCAGCGCGACCTGCGCCAGAGCACGGCTCGGCTCCGAGAACAGGAGGTAGCCCGACAGGTGCAACCGGGCGACGCCGTCGAGCAGAGCGTCCGACCAGTCGCCGGGCCCGGTCCGCAGCGACGCCCCGCTGTCCGTCAGAAACGTCCGCTCGGCCGAGTCGCCCGTGTCGACCAGGCAGATCACCGTCCCCGTCGGCGCCGCTGGGTCGACGACGAGGAGAGGGCGCACTCCACGGGCCACGAGTTCCCGCTCGTGCCAGGCAGCCGCGTCGGCACCGACCCGCCCCAGCAGCCGCACGTCACCGCACCCCGCGTACGCGGCCCAGCAGGCCACGTTGGCACCAGCCCCACCGGGCAGTCGGCGGATCGAGGCCGCCGTGTCCGTGCCGGCGGCCAGCGGCCCCCGGTGCCGGGCGACGACGTCGGTGATGACGTCCCCGACGACCAGCAGTGCGGCGCCCGGCCCGGCGGTCACGCCCCGGCCCATGCCGCCGCGACGCGTGCCGCCAGCCGCACGTTCCCCCGCACCGCCGCCAGGTTGGCGCTCAGCGAGGCACCGTCGGTGTGCCGTACCAGGTAGTCGAGCAGGAACGGTGTGACCGCCTGCCCCGTGACCCCCTCCTCCTCGCACGCCTGCAGCGCGTCGGCGAGCACCCGCGCGTGGAGCGCGGGATCGAGCTGCTCCTCCTCCGGGACGGGGTTGGCGACGACGAGCGCGGACCGCGGCCCGCCGAGCATGTCCTGTGCCCGCATCACCGCGGCCACCTGCTGCGGGGTGTCCAGCGTCCAGTCCACCGCGTGCCCGGAGTCGGACAGGTAGAAGCCGGGGAAGCGGTCCGTACCGTAACCGGCCACCGCGACGCCCAGTGTCTCCAGGCGTTGCAGGGTCGCCGGCACGTCCAGGATGGATTTCACGCCCGCGCAGACGACCGTTATCCGGGTGCGTGCCAACAGGCCGAGGTCGGCCGACTCGTCCTGCGTCACCGTCCACTCCCGGTGCACGCCGCCGAGCCCGCCGGTCGCGAACACCCGTACGCCCGCCTGGGCCGCCAGCTGGGCGGTCGCCGACACGGTGGTCGCTCCGCTCGCTCCGGCGGCCACCGCGAGCGGCAGGTCGCGGTGGCCCAGCTTGCGGATGCCGTCCTCGTTCGCGACCCGCTCCAGTTGTTGCTTGTCCAGGCCGACATGGGGCCGTCCGTCCAGCACGGCGATGGTCGCCGGTACGGCGCCCTCCCGCCGTACCGCCTCTTCCAGCTCCCGCGCCACCAGCAGGTTGCGCGGGCGCGGCAGCCCGTGCGCGATGATCGTCGACTCCAGCGCCACCACGGGGTGACGCGCCTCGACCGCCGCCCGTACCTCTTCCGACACCATCAGCATCACGCGCCTGCCTCCTGTCCGTCGGTCCTCCCTCATCCCTGGCGGGCGGGGCACCGGGCCAAACCCTCGCGGAGGCCCTGCCGGGCTCTTGCGGTGCTCGGGGGAAACCGCGAGGCTGACAGCCATGACGGACAACACGACACGTCTCGACCATGTCGTCCTCTGGGTGCGGGACCCGGTCGCAGCGGCCGACTTCTACGAGAAGACGCTCGGGATGGAGCCCCTGAGAGTGAGCGAGTACGTCGCGGGGAGCGTGAGCTTCCCCTCCGTGCGCCTCAATGAGGAGACCATCTTCGACCTGGCGCCGCACTCCCTGGCGGAGCGCATGCGCGTGGTCCCCGGTGCCGACGGCAGCGCGGGCCACCCCGTCAACCACGTCTGCCTGTCCCTTTCCACGCACGACTTCGACGCACTGCGCAGTCGCCTGGAAGAGCAGGCCATTCCGGTATCGGAGCTGTCGTACGACTCCTACGGTGCCCGTGGCCTGGCCCGGCGCAGCTTCTACTTCGGTGACCCCGACGGCAACATCTTCGAAGCGCGGCACTACGCATAACCCCTGCCCCGCACTCCACATGACCCCTGCCCGGCACCGCCCGGGCGGCCGGACCCCTCAGAACAGCGGCTCGGGCAGCACGCCCTCCAGGGCGAGCAACTGCCGCTTGGTGTCCACGCCGCCCCCGAACCCGCCGATGCCGCCGTCTCTCTCGACGACCCGGTGGCACGGCACGACGACCGGCAGCGGGTTGGCCCCCATGGCCATGCCCACCGCCTGTGCGGCGCCCGGCTGGCCGACCCGGTCGGCGAGGTCGCCGTAGCCGACGACCGAGCCGAAGGGGACGCCCGAGGCCAGCTCGCGCAGCACCTGCCGGTTGAAGCCCGAGATCAGCGACCAGTCCAGCGGCAGGTCGAAGTCACGCCGCCTGCCCGCGAAGTAGGCCTCCACCTGCCGTATCGCCTCGGTCAGCAGCGGGGAGCCGGGCGCCTCGACGGGCTCCGAGCCCAGCCGGGCCGCGAGCCTCTCGAGCGCCCGGTCGCGCGCGGCGTCGGTGGCGTGGAACACGACGTTGACCAGGCCGTCGCGGGTGGCGGCCAGCAGCAGCGGACCGATGCCGGTGCCGACGACGGTCCACACGACCTGCTGCTCGTACTGCCCATGGCTCTCCATGCGCCCACGGTACGGGCAGCCACTGACAACGCCGGGGGCAGCGGGACAGCGGTGCACGCGGCCGTCCCGTGCTCCCGGCACGACGGGATCACCGTTCGGCCGAGTCCTCGCCCACGGCGTCCCGCACCACGTCGGGCTTGTTGGTGATGATGCCGTCGACGTCGTACCCGGCGACCCGCCGGGCGGTGTCCGCGTCGTCGACCGTCCAGGTGAAGACCTCCAGCGGCCTGCCGTGCGCTCCCGTGAAGGCGTGCACCGAGGCCACGTAGCCGGTGGAGAGGGAACCGTGCGACGGATTGATCTGGTCGGTGAACTCGGCGTACGCGGGCAGGTCCGCCACGGACGGTGTGCCGAGGAACCCGGTCCTGACGGCCGGCTTCAGTTCGTGGACGGTCCGGACGCTGTCCGCGCTGAAACTCTGCACGACCAGGCGGCCGGCCACATGCCGCCGGTCGAGCCAGCCCTCGTTGGCGAGGACCTTGAGGGTCTGCTGTTCGATGCCCGGATACAGCTGGGGGTTCTTCAGCTCCAGCAGCAGCTTCTGGTGATTGTGCTCCACACGGTCCACGTACTGCTTGAGCGTCGGCACACGCGCGCCCGCGTACTGGGACCCGAACCAGCTCCCCGCGTCCAGCCGGGCGATCTCCGCGGCGGTGAAGTCCTTCACCTTCCAGGGCGACCGGTCGGGGAAGACCTCCTCCACGTTCGTCGTACGGCGAAGGTTGTCGTCGTGGAGGACGACGAGTTCGCCGTCCCTGGTGCGCTGGACGTCGTTCTCCACCCAGCGGATGCCCAGCTCTGCGGCCTTGTCGACGGCGGCCAGCGTGTTCTCCGGCGCATAACCGGAAGCGCCCCTGTGGGCGACGACCGAGGGCCCTTCGTCGGTCTGGGCGCCCCGGGCGTGTGAGAGCGGAGCGAGCAGGGCGACTCCCAGAAGCGCGGTGGTCGTGACGGCAACTGCGCGCACGTGCATGCGTACTCCTCGCGTCGAGCGATCACGGACAGCACCACTGTGGCATCAGAGAGTCAATAGAAGAGGGGTGCAGAATGGCCGCAGACTGAACGGAGTTGCTCAACTCCACTCACCGGGGCCGCACAAGTGGGGCAAACCCGTGATTCTTTGCCGGAGAATCGTTCGACCATTCCGGTGGGAGTCATACTCTCTGCCTCGACCCTGACCGTTGACGCGGTCCCGGGAGGGGCGCACATCAGGGGAAATTCCGGCACATGACCGGGCGCGAGAAGGCGGAAGGGCAGCCGCACATGCAAGGCACGGTCGAGGGATTCAGCTATGGACTCGTCACACCGCTGGTGGCCTACCTCATGGCCTGTCTCGGCGGTGCCCTCGGCCTGCGCTGCACCACCAGGTCCATGCGGGTCACCCGGTCCTGGCGCCCCGGATGGCTCGCCCTGGGCTCGGCGGCGATCGGCTCCGGCATCTGGACCATGCACTTCGTCGCCATGATGGGGTTCACGATCGAACACACGCCGATCCGCTACGACTGGCTGATGACCTTCGCCAGCCTGGCCGTCGCCATCGTCATGGTGGGCATCGGGATCTTCATCGTCGGCTACCGGGGCGCGCGGGGAGCGGCCCTGTTCACCGGCGGCACCATCACCGGTCTGGGCATCGCCTCGATGCACTACCTGGGCATGGCCGGGATGCGTCTGGACGGGCAGCTGACGTACAACACGTTCACCGTGGCCGTGTCCGTCGTCATAGCCATGGCCGCCGCCACCGCGGCCCTGTGGGCGGCCGGGCAGGTCCGCGGTTTCCTGTGGAGCGTGGGCGCCAGCCTGATCATGGGGCTGGCCGTCACCGGCATGCACTACACGGGCATGGCCGCCCTCGAGGTCCATCTCCACGGCACGGCCGACCCCTCCACCGGAGGCTCGCCCGCCGAACTGCTCGCCCCCATGCTGATCGGCCCCCTCGCCTTCCTCCTCCTGGCCGGCGTGGTGGTCATGTTCGACCCGCTGATGGTCACGGGGAAGCCCGCCGGAATCCCCGTCGAGCGGAAGCCGGGCGTCCCCGCCCGCGCCGAGGCCCCGCACACGGTCCGCGGTCCGGCACGCCACCTCGCGCACGACAGGCGCCGCCCCCTCGTCCACCGGCGCTCTACGACCCCGCAGAACCGCTGATCCGGACCGGTTGTCAGTGCGGGGTCGTACGGTGGAACCCATGCGGCCCGTTTCCCAGATCGAACGCACGGTGGCGCCCTTCGAGGTCGTCAGCCCCTACCAGCCGAACGGCGACCAGCCGGCGGCCATCGCCGAGCTCGCCCGGCGCGTCGAAGCAGGCGAGAAGGACGTCGTCCTCCTCGGCGCCACCGGCACCGGCAAGTCCGCCACCACCGCGTGGATGATCGAGAAGCTCCAGCGCCCCACCCTCGTGATGGCGCCGAACAAGACCCTGGCCGCCCAGCTGGCGAACGAGTTCCGCGAGCTGCTGCCGAACAACGCCGTCGAGTACTTCGTCTCGTACTACGACTACTACCAGCCCGAGGCCTACGTCCCGCAGTCGGACACCTACATCGAGAAGGACTCCTCGATCAACGAGGAGGTGGAGCGCCTGCGCCACTCCGCGACCAACTCACTGCTCACCCGCCGTGACGTCGTCGTGGTCGCCTCCGTCTCCTGCATCTACGGTCTCGGCACCCCGCAGGAGTACGTGGACCGCATGGTTCCGCTCCGGGTCGGCGAAGAACACGACCGGGACGAGCTGCTGCGCCGCTTCGTGGACATCCAGTACACGCGCAACGACATGGCCTTCGCCCGCGGCACCTTCCGGGTGCGCGGCGACACCATCGAGATCTTCCCGGTCTACGAGGAGCTCGCGGTCCGCATCGAGATGTTCGGTGACGAGATCGAGGCCCTGTCCACCCTCCACCCGGTCACCGGCGAGATCATCAGCGACGACCAGCAGCTGTACGTCTTCCCGGCCTCCCACTACGTCGCGGGCCCCGAGCGCCTGGAGCGGGCGGTCAACGACATCGAGAAGGAGCTGGCGGAGCGCCTGGCCGAGCTGGAGAAGCAGGGCAAGCTCCTGGAGGCCCAGCGGCTGCGGATGCGTACGACGTACGACCTGGAGATGCTCCGCCAGATCGGCTCCTGCTCCGGCGTCGAGAACTACTCCATGCACTTCGACGGCCGCCTGCCCGGTTCCCCGCCGAACACCCTGCTGGACTACTTCCCGGACGACTTCCTGCTGGTCATCGACGAGTCGCACGTCACCGTGCCGCAGATCGGCGCCATGTACGAGGGCGACGCCTCCCGCAAGCGGACCCTGGTCGACCACGGCTTCCGGCTGCCCTCCGCGCTCGACAACCGCCCGCTGAAGTGGGAGGAGTTCCAGGGACGCATCGGGCAGACCGTGTACCTGTCGGCGACCCCGGGCACCTACGAGCTCTCCCGCTCGGACGGCGCCGTCGAGCAGATCATCCGCCCCACCGGCCTCGTCGACCCCGAGGTCGTCGTCAAGCCCACCGAGGGCCAGATCGACGACCTGGTGCACGAGATCCGCAAGCGGACCGAGAAGGACGAACGCGTCCTGGTCACCACGCTCACCAAGAAGATGGCCGAGGACCTCACCGACTACTTCCTGGAACTCGGCATCCAGGTCCGCTACCTGCACAGCGACGTCGACACCCTGCGCCGCGTCGAACTGCTCCGTGAGCTGCGGGCCGGCGAGTACGACGTCCTGGTCGGCATCAACCTGCTCCGGGAGGGCCTCGACCTGCCGGAGGTGTCCCTGGTGGCCATCCTCGACGCCGACAAGGAGGGCTTCCTGCGCTCCGGCACCTCCCTGATCCAGACCATCGGCCGGGCGGCGCGCAATGTCTCCGGTCAGGTCCACATGTACGCCGACAAGATCACGCCGGCGATGGAGAAGGCCATCGACGAGACCAATCGCCGCCGCGAGAAGCAGGTCGCGTTCAACAAGGCGAACGGCATCGATCCCCAGCCGCTCCGCAAGAAGATCAACGACATCGTGGCGCAGATCGCCCGCGAGGACGTCGACACCGAGCAGCTGCTCGGCTCGGGCTACCGCCAGACGAAGGAGGGCAAGGGCACCAAGGCCCCCGTGCCCTCCCTGGGCGGCCAGGCGACGGGCGGCGGTGCCAAGGCGGCCAAGGCGGCCAAGGGCAGGCCCAAGGAGACGGCGGTGACCGACCGCCCGGCGGCGGAACTCGCCGAACAGATCGAGGAGCTCACCACCCGTATGCGGGCGGCAGCCGCGGACCTCCAGTTCGAGATCGCCGCCCGGCTGCGCGACGAGGTCTCCGAGATGAAGAAGGAACTGCGCCAGATGAAGGAGGCCGGCCTGGCCTGACGGCCCGCCCGGGTACGCGCTGTGTTGCAAGAACGACACAAAGTGCGGACTCGGGTGGGGCACCGTCAGTGCCCCTGCGTAGGGTTCTGGACAACCGCGGGGACCGCGGCAACAGGGGACCGCTCGAGAGGGGATCAGCGCGTGACCGTCAACATGACCAAGGGTCAGGCCATCAGTCTGCAGAAGAACGACGGCGGCAGCCTGACGTCGGTGCGCATGGGTCTCGGCTGGCAGGCGGCTCCCCGGCGCGGCCTGTTCGGCTCGCGCACCCGGGAGGTCGACCTGGACGCCTCCGCCGTCCTGTTCGCGGACAAGCAGCCGGTCGACGTCGTCTTCTTCCGCCACCTGGTGAGCGACGACGGCTCGGTGCGCCACACGGGGGACAACCTCGTCGGCGGTGTCGGCCAGGGCGGCGACGACGAAGCCATCCTCGTCGACCTGCAGCGCATCCCGGTCCACATCGACCAGATCGTCTTCACCGTGAACTCCTTCACGGGTCAGACCTTCCAGGAAGTGCAGAACGCGTTCTGCCGCCTGGTCGACGAGACCAACGGCCAGGAGCTCGCCCGCTACACGCTGGCGGGCGGTGGCGCCTACACGGCCCAGATCATGGCGAAGGTCCACCGGGCGGGCCAGGGCTGGGCGATGACCGCCATCGGGTCCCCGGCCAACGGCCGCACCTTCCAGGACCTGATGCCGGCGATCCTGCCGGTCCTGTAGCGGGCCGACACGACCTGCCGGCCCCGTGTTCGGGACGGGCGGGCGCCGCACGGCACATCACGAGCGACGCACGAGTGACACAGGGGGAAGGCGATGACGGCCGAGCTGACGCGGGGGCAGAACCTCCCGCTTCCCCGGGCCCGTCTCGAGATCCGGGTCTCGGCCGGCACGCCGATCGTGGCCGGAGCCACGCTCGGCGACGAGAACGGCACGGTCCAGGGCGTCGAATGGGTGGCCCACCCGGGCAGACCCACCCTCCCGGGTCTGGAGGTCTCCCGGCAGGCAGCCGCCGACCATCGCCTCGCGGTGGACCTGGAAGCGGTGCCGGACGCCGTGCACCGCGTCAGTGTGCTGCTCGCCCTGCCCGCCGGCGGAACGGGCCCGGCCCGTTTCGGGGCCGTCGCCGCACCCTTCGTCGCCGTCACGGGCCTCGACGGCGACGAGGTCGCCGGCTACACCATCACCGGTCTGGAGGCCGAGTCCGCCGTCGTGGCTCTGGAGCTCTACCGGCGCCAGGGTGCCTGGAAGGTGCGCGCCGTCGGCCAGGGCTACGCGGGAGGCCTCGCCGAGCTCCTCACCGACCAGAACCTGCCCCAGGCCCACGAGCTCGCCGGGAACATCCAGGACGCGGTGGCCGGTGGCCTGGCCCGCTCGGTGCCGGCACCACCGGCTCCTCCGGCCAGGACGGCCGACGGCAACCGCTCACGGCAGACCGCCGCCCCGGCGCACGGCGAGGACCACGGCGCCGCCGCGCCCCAGGGCGTCACCGGCCCCGTGCCCCCGGCCTCCCCGTACGGCCCCCCGGGCGTGCCTGACCCGCAGACGCCTGGTGTCCCAGGGCAGCACGGCACACAGCAGCCGTACTCGGGAGGACCGGGGGACTCCGGCACCGCCGGCCGGTCGGCCGCCGGGGACTCCGGCACCGCCGGCCGGTCGGCCGCGCCCGCCGGCGGTCCGATCGACTACAGCCACCCGCGTCGGCAGAACGCCGCTCCGCCTCCGCCCCCGCCGGCCGTGCCTCCGGCCGCACCCGGGCAGCCCGCCCGGCCCGTCGCGGGCGATGCCACCGGCTGGTCCATGGAGGAGCGGCTCTACAACCAGGTGTGGGGCATGTTCGAGGACCTGGCACGTACCACGGCCGCGTACCGAAGCGCCGTCGACTTCGCCGACTCGCGCATGGAGAAGGAACTCGACCGGGTCCTGTCCGACCCGCGCGGCCGGATCGGAGGTCAGGGCGACGCCGCCCGGGAGGCGGCGCGCGCCCGGCACGCCCAGCTGGTGTCCCAGGCCCAGGAGGTCCTGGACCGGGACGTCGCTCAGCTCGCCGCCGAGGCCGAGGTGGTCGAGCCCGCCCTGCCGGCGGCCTACGCACGATGGGACAACCCCGTCTGGCACGCCTACCGCGTGCCCATGGAGATGCCCATGGCCCTGCGGCTGGGCGATCTCCACCTGCCCGAGTCGCCCCGCATCAGCATCCCGCTGCTGGTCCGGCTGCCGCTGGAGCGCGGCCTGTGGATCGACAGCGGGCGTGCCACCTCGCTCGACGGTTCGTTCGCGGACGCCCACGAGATACGGCGCCTGGGCCTGGAGACAGCTGTCGCGCACGCGGCCAGGCTGCTCGCCGTCCATCCGGCGGGCGAGTTCACCGTGCACGTCATCGATCCGGCCGGATCAGGGACGCAGGCGCTGGCCCCGCTGGTGCGGACCGGAGTGCTCGCGGCCCCGCCCGCCGCGGGGGCCGCCGGGACGGCGGACGTGCTCGCCCGCCTCACCCAGCGCGTCGACCTGGTGCAGATGGCGTTGCGCGGAGGAGCCCCCGACGCGCTTCCGCCCGGTCTCGACACCTCCCAGCAGCTCCTGATCGTCAACGACTTCCCGCACGGCTTCGACGACCGGGCGGTGAACCAGCTGCGCTATCTCGCCGACGAGGGACCGGCCGTGGGCGTTCACCTGATGATGGTCGCCGACCGTGAGGACTCCGCCGGGTACGGGCCGCTGCTCGACCCCCTGTGGCGCTCGTTGCTCCGGCTGACGCCGGTGGCCGACGACCATCTCGCCGACCCGTGGGTCGGGCATGCCTGGACGTACGAGCCCTCGCTCGTGCCGCCCGGCAGCCAGGTGCTCCAGCAGGTGCTCACCCAGGTCGCCGCGGCCCGCCGTCCGTGGGATCGGTGACGGCCTTCGAACTGGGCTTTTGAGCTTTATTTGCGAATCTCTTTACCATTCCTTGGTAATGGGCTACTGTCGTTCGTACGGAGGGGAGTACTCCCTGTCTGTGCGGCGTACCCGTCAATACGGATCAGGCCAGATCCCGGGGCGTCGGCCCGTGGGTTCGAGCGCGTCACGCGTTCCGAACCCGGGGTGGAAGAGACCTCCGGCAGCGACGACGCTGACATTTGCCGTGTGACGTACTGCCGGAGGCGTAGTAGTGGAAGTTTCTGTGGCCCTGTGGGTCCTGACCGTCGTGGGCCTCGCTGCCCTGATCGGCGCCGATTTCTTCATCGGCCGCAAGCCGCACGACGTATCGATCAAGGAAGCGGGGATCTGGACGGCCGTCTGGATCGCCCTGGCGGCCCTCTTCGGAATCGGCCTGTTCATCTTCGGTGGCGGGCAGCCCGCCGGCGAGTTCTTCGCGGGCTACATCACCGAGAAGTCCCTGAGCGTGGACAATCTCTTCGTCTTCATCCTGATCATGGCGAAGTTCGCGGTGCCCTCGCAGTACCAGCAGCGAGTGCTCCTCATAGGTGTCCTCGTCGCCCTGGTCCTCAGGACCATCTTCATCGCGGCGGGTGCCGCGATCATCGCCAACTTCTCCTGGGTCTTCTACATCTTCGGCGCCTTCCTCATCTACACCGCCTGGAAGCTCATCCAGGAGGCCCGCGCCGACGAGGACGACGAGGAGTTCGAAGAGAACAAGCTGCTCAAGGCGGCCGAGCGCCGCTTCGGTGTCGCCGACCGATACCACGGCACCAAGCTGTGGATCGAGGAGAACGGCAAGCGCATCATGACCCCGATGCTGGTCGTGATGCTCGCGATCGGCACCACCGACGTGCTCTTCGCCCTCGACTCCATCCCGGCGATCTTCGGCCTGACCCAGGACCCGTACATCGTGTTCACGGCCAACGCGTTCGCCCTGATGGGTCTGCGACAGCTGTACTTCCTCCTCGGCGGACTGCTGAGGAAGCTGGTGCACCTCTCCTACGGCCTGTCGGTCATCCTGGGCTTCATCGGCGTCAAGCTGGTGCTCCACGCCCTGCACGAGTCCGGTGTCCACGTCCCCGAGATCAGCATCCCGGTCTCGCTCGGTGTGATCTGTACCGTCCTGGTCGTCACCACGATCACCAGCCTCCGCGCCTCCAAGAAGCAGGCCGAGGCGGAAGCGGCGGCCACCGAGGGCGACGACGCTCCGAAGGACAGCGTCGAGGCCTGAGCACGTACGACCCCAAGTCGGACGTGGGAGACCACCACCGGGAGCGGCGAGGCGGCGAAGAGCCGCCCGCCGCTCCCGGCGTACGCCGTGGGGAAGGGCCCTGAGCCTGCCCCGAATACGCGGTGGCCGGTCGAAGGGGTTCGCCGGTCCGCGTGACAGAGAATGCGGCGCCCGTCGCCCCCTGCGACGATCACCGCATGGTCACTGGTCCCCGGGCGCTCATCACGCAGTGGACGACCGTCATGCCCGTGGTCGCGGTCGTGCTGCTGGCCCTCACCTGGGGGCGCGATCTGCCCGGTGCGGTCGTCGCGCTGCTGACGATCGTCCTCGCGTCGGCCGTACTGGCCGCCGTGCACCACGCCGAGGTGGTCGCCCACCGGGTCGGGGAACCCTTCGGTTCCCTGGTCCTCGCCGTCGCCGTCACGGTCATCGAGGTCGCGCTCATCGTGACCCTCATGGCGGACGGCGGCGACAAGAGCGCGACGCTGGCCAGGGACACGGTCTTCGCGGCCGTGATGATCACCTGCAACGGGGTGGTCGGCCTCAGCCTCCTGGTCGCCTCCCTGCGGCACGGCACCGCGGTGTTCAACCCGGAGGGCACCGGCGCCGCCCTCGCGACGGTAGCGACCCTGGCCACGCTCAGTCTGGTACTGCCGACGTTCACCACCAGCGCGCCCGGCCCCGAGTTCTCCACCGTCCAGCTGACCTTCGCCGCACTCTCCTCGCTGGTCCTCTACGGCCTGTTCATCGCGACCCTCACGGTGCGGCACCGCGACTACTTCCTCCCGATCACCCGCCAGGGCGACGTGATCACCGTGGAGGACCACGCGGACGCGCCGTCCACCCGCACCGCCCTGACCAGCCTGGGGCTGCTGGCCCTGGCCCTGATCGGCGTGGTCGGCCTGGCGAAGGGGGTGTCGCCCACCATCGAGGACGGAGTGGCGGGGGCCGGACTGCCCCACGCCGTCGTCGGCGTCATCATCGCCCTGCTGGTACTGCTCCCCGAGACCATCGCCGCCCTGCGCACCGCGCGCCGCGACCGCGTGCAGACCAGCCTGAACCTCGCGCTCGGCTCGGCGATGGCCAGTATCGGCCTGACCATCCCGGCGGTCGCCCTGGCCTCCGTATGGCTCTCCGGACCGCTGGTCCTCGGCCTCGGCTCCACCCACATGGTGCTGCTCACCCTGACCGTGGTGGTGGCCTCGCTGACGGTCGTGCCCGGCCGTGCCACACCTCTACAGGGAGGCGTCCACCTGGTGCTGTTCGCGGCGTATCTGGAACTCGCCGTCAACCCGTAGACGACGGCGGAGCGTCAGTACATGACGGTGATGCGCCGGGCCGGCCCGTCGACCCGTACGGTGCCCCCGTACGGGATGACGACCTGCGGATCGGTGTGGCCGAAGTCCACGTCGAAGACGACCGTGGCGTCGGGGGCGTAGCTCCGCATCACCCGCAGTACCGCCTCACGCTGCTCCGCCGCGTACCGGGCGCCCTCCTCGGGGCTGTTGGGGCGCTCGAAGGTCCAGGTCTTCGGGCGGGCCATCAGCAGCGCGGAGAAGTGCCGGAGCAGGCCGCGCTCGCCCATGTTGCGCAGGGTGCGGAAGACCTCCGTGGCGCTCGGCATCTCCTCGGAGGTCTCCAGGATCAGCACGCCGCCGTCGTACTCCGCCGGGTCCCGCGCGATCTCGCGGTCGGCCATCAGCAGCCCGCCGAGGATCTCCAGGCAGCCGCCCCACGTGCGCCCCTCGGTCACCCGGTCGGCGTTCACCCAGGACCAGCCCGACCCGGGCCGGGACCCCGGCTCCTCGTCGAAGGTCGCCGGGTCGGCCCAGTCGCGGTCGACGTCGTTCCAGCGCTCGGCCGGCCGCAGCTCGTACGGGCCCGAGGTGAACAGCGCCGCACGCAGGGAGTCGGCGGTCTGCGGGTGCATGGCACCGGGACGCCCCAGCTCGACCATGACGCTCGTGCCGTGGTAGCCGACGATTCCGGTATTGCGCAGGTAGGCGAGGAGATTCGTGTTGTCGCTCATGCCGAAGAACGGCTTCGGGCTGGCCCGGATCAGCTCCCGGTCCAGCAGCGGCAGCACGGTGATCTGGTCGTCTCCGCCGATCGACGCGATCACGGCCTTGATCCCGGGGTCGGCGAAGGCCGCGTGGATGTCGGCGGCCCGCTCGTCGGGCGTGGAGCCCATCTTCCGGGTGGCGGGATACTCGACCGGCTCCAGGCCGTACTCCTTGCGCAGCCGTTCCAGCCCCAACTCGTAGGGGAGCGGGAAGAGTCCCGGCAGCCCCGAGGCGGGGGAGATCACTGCGACACGGTCGCCCGGCGAGGGCTTGGGCGGGTACACGATCGTCGTCATGGGCGGAGGGTACGGCCGGCCGGGTTGTCGGCGCACCGTGATAAACCGGGGTCCGAGCGGCGGTCACGCAAGGGCCGCCGCACCCCGAACGGACCGGAGGAACCGTGCCCCGCACCCTGGCCAACGCCCCGATCATGATCCTCAACGGCCCCAACCTGAACCTGCTGGGTCAGCGCCAGCCGGAGATCTACGGCTCCGACACGCTGGCCGACGTCGAGGCCCTCTGCGTGAAGGCGGCGGCGGCGCACGGCGGCACGGTCGACTTCCGGCAGTCCAACCACGAGGGCGAACTGGTCGACTGGATCCACGAAGCCCGGCTGAAGCACTGCGGAATCGTGATCAACCCCGCCGCCTACTCGCACACGTCCGTCGCCGTCCTGGACGCGCTCAACACCTGCGACGGGCTGCCGGTGGTGGAGGTCCACATCTCCAACATCCACCAGCGCGAGCCGTTCCGGCACCACTCCTACGTGTCGCAGCGCGCCGACGGGGTCATCGCCGGGTGCGGTGTGCAGGGGTACGTGTTCGGTGTGGAGCGGATCGCGGCGCTGGCCGGGGTGGGGCGGGCCCAGGCCTGAGAGGCACAGGTTCCGGGACCGCGGGCCGGGAGCGCGCACTGCGCACCGGTGGGTGGGAACGCCTCGCGCGGGCGCGCGGAGAACGACGGGCGGCACGCGCCCGGCGTTCACCAGCCGCGTTCGCGCCACTCCGGCAGGTGCGGCCGTTCCGCCCCGAGTGTGGTGTCCTTGCCGTGCCCCGGGTAGACCCACGTCTCGTCCGGGAGTACGTCGAAGACCTTGGTCTCCACGTCGTGCATCAGGCTCGCGAACGCCTTCGGATCGTCATGGGTGTTGCCCACACCGCCTGGGAAGAGACAGTCCCCGGTGAACACATGGGGATGCCCGTGCGGGTCGTCGTACACCAGGACGATGGAGCCCGGTGTGTGCCCGACCAGGTGGCGTGCGGTGAGCTCCACCTGCCCCACCCGGATCGTGTCGCCGTCGTCGACGAGGACGTCGGTCGGCACGGGGATGCCCTCCGCGTCGTGCCGGCCCGCGTAGGTGCGGGCGCCGGTGGCCGCGACGACGTCGGCGAGCGCCTGCCAGTGGTCGCCGTGCCGGTGGGTGGTGACGACGGACGCGATGCCGCCGTCACCGATCGTGCCGAGCAGCGAGTGCGCCTCGTTCGCGGCGTCGATCAGCAGCTGCTCGTCGGTGGCCCGGCAGCGCAGCAGATAGGCGTTGTTGTCCATCGGGCCGACCGCGACCTTGGTGATCATCAGGTCCTTGAGCTCGTGCACGTCGGCGGGGCCGCCGACCCGCACCTCTCCGCTGTACGTCATGACCGCCAGCCTAGCGCCGGGAGGCGGCCCGCGGACCGCCTCCCGGCTGCAGCGGACCGCCGTCCACGGCTACAGCGGGGGCAGCGACGGCAGCGGGCCGCCCTCCACCGTCAGCGCGGACCCCTCGCGGCGCCCGGCGAGCCAGCCGAGCAGGTCGGCCGGGGGACCGGTGACGGTCACCTCGGGGGCGTCCGCCTCCCGGCCCGTGCTCCACGCGCGCGTGCCGTCCGTGAGCCGGGTGGGCGGCACGTCCGGGTGCCCGGCGAAGCGGGCGGCGAGGAAGTCGGTCTCGCGCTCGGTGAATTCCGCCGGAAGGTCCTCCAGCTCGTATCCGATGCCCAGGTCCACGTGGTGCAGCTCCACCTCGACCCACCGCCGGAACGGCAGCCGGGAGGCCGAGTCGGTGACCCCGCCCCGCAGCTCCACGGTGCGCGACCAGTCCGCGGGCGCGGCCGAGGCGTCCTGGAACCGGGCCGCGCTCTCGCGCACGTCGGCGAGCTGGGCGTCGAGGGGGCGCGGGGCGTCCCGCTCGATGTCGGCGTCCCGGGCCTCGCCGGAGACGTACATGGGGCGTCCTTCGAGGACGTTCACGAGGGCGTCCGCGTTGCGGGCGAGGTGGGCGAGGACGTGGCCGCGGGTCCAGCCCGGCAGCCGTGACGACTCCGTCACGGACGTGTTGTCCAGTTTCCCGACCGCGGTGAGCAGCCGCTCGGTAGCGTCACGTACAGACGCCAGGTCATGCGCGTGATCAATCATGGTGCTGACCCTAGACCGCGTCACACCTTCGGGTGAAGGTGGCGGACGACGCCCGCAAATCGAATGCACGTGCTATATGGTCGGACGCGGCGTCGGGCATGCTGGGGAGTCGGGGTTTGTTGACAACCGGTGAATCCGACCGGCGTTGTCAGTGGCTCCCCCTAGTCTGAGAAAGACGGGGGCCTCGCCCCTGTCACTTCTCTCAAGAAAGGTGCGGACCGGCGTGGCCGACCGTCTCATCGTCCGTGGCGCGCGCGAGCACAACCTGAAGAACGTCTCGCTCGACCTGCCTCGTGACTCGCTCATCGTCTTCACGGGCCTGTCCGGGTCGGGCAAGTCCTCCCTGGCCTTCGACACCATCTTCGCCGAGGGCCAGCGGCGCTACGTGGAGTCGCTCTCCTCCTACGCCCGGCAGTTCCTCGGCCAGATGGACAAGCCGGACGTCGACTTCATCGAGGGCCTCTCCCCGGCGGTCTCCATCGACCAGAAGTCGACCTCCCGCAACCCGCGCTCCACGGTCGGCACCATCACCGAGGTCTACGACTACCTGCGCCTGCTCTTCGCCCGGATCGGCAAGCCGCACTGCCCGGAGTGCTCCCGGCCGATCTCGCGCCAGTCGCCGCAGGCCATCGTCGACAAGGTCCTGGAGCTGCCGGAGGGCAGCCGCTTCCAGGTGCTGTCGCCGCTGGTGCGCGAGCGCAAGGGCGAGTTCGTCGACCTCTTCGCCGACCTCCAGACCAAGGGCTACTCCCGCGCGCGGGTCGACGGCGAGACCATCCAGCTCTCCAACCCGCCCACGCTGAAGAAGCAGGAGAAGCACACCATCGAGGTGGTCGTCGACCGCCTCACGGTCAAGGACACCGCCAAGCGCCGTCTCACCGACTCCGTGGAGACCGCCCTCGGCCTCTCCGGCGGCATGGTCGTGCTCGACTTCGTCGACCTCCCCGAGGACGACCCCGAGCGCGAGCGCATGTACTCCGAGCACCTGTACTGCCCGTACGACGACCTGTCCTTCGAGGAGCTGGAGCCCCGCTCCTTCTCGTTCAACTCGCCCTTCGGCGCCTGCCCCGACTGCTCCGGCATCGGCACGCGCATGGAGGTCGACCCCGAGCTGATCGTCCCCGACGAGGACAAGTCCCTCGACGAGGGCGCCATCCACCCCTGGTCGCACGGGCACACCAAGGACTACTTCGGCCGCCTCATCGGGGCCCTCGCGGACGCGCTCGGCTTCCGCACGGACATCCCCTTCGCAGGCCTGCCGCTGCGCGCCCGCAAGGCCCTGCTGAACGGCCACAAGACCCAGGTCGAGGTCCGCTACCGCAACCGGTACGGGCGTGAGCGCCGGTACACCACGGCCTTCGAGGGCGCCATCCCCTTCGTCAAGCGCCGGCACAGCGAGGCCGAGAGCGACGCCAGCCGCGAGCGCTTCGAGGGCTACATGCGCGAGGTGCCCTGCCCCACCTGTGAGGGCACCCGCCTCAAGCCGCTCGTCCTCGCGGTCACGGTCATGGGCAAGTCGATCGCCGAGGTCTCGGCGATGTCCATCAGCGACTGCGCGGACTTCCTGGGCGAGCTGAAGCTCAACGCCCGCGACAAGAAGATCGCCGAGCGCGTGCTGAAGGAGGTCAACGAGCGGCTGCGCTTCCTGGTCGACGTCGGCCTGGACTACCTCTCGCTGAACCGCGCGGCCGGCACCCTCTCCGGCGGCGAGGCCCAGCGCATCCGCCTGGCCACCCAGATCGGCTCCGGACTCGTCGGCGTGCTGTACGTCCTCGACGAGCCCTCCATCGGCCTGCACCAGCGCGACAACCACCGGCTGATCGAGACCCTCGTCCGGCTCCGCGACATGGGCAACACGCTCATCGTCGTCGAGCACGACGAGGACACCATCAAGGTGGCCGACTGGATCGTGGACATCGGCCCCGGTGCCGGCGAGCACGGCGGCAAGGTGGTGCACAGCGGCTCCTTCAAGGAACTGCTCGACAACGCCGAGTCGCAGACCGGTCTGTACCTGTCCGGCAAGAAGGCCATCCCGCTGCCCGACATCCGGCGGCCGCGCGACCCCTCCCGGCAGCTCACCGTGCACGGCGCCCGCGAGAACAACCTCCAGGACATCGACGTGTCCTTCCCGCTGGGCGTCTTCACGGCCGTCACCGGCGTCTCCGGCTCCGGCAAGTCGACCCTGGTCAACGACATCCTGTACACGCACCTGGCGCGCGAGCTGAACGGCGCACGGAGCGTGCCCGGCCGCCACACGCGTGTGGACGGCGACGACCTCGTCGACAAGGTCGTCCACGTCGACCAGTCGCCCATCGGCCGCACCCCGCGGTCGAACCCGGCGACGTACACCGGCGTCTTCGACCACATCCGCAAGCTGTTCGCCGAGACGACCGAGGCGAAGGTCCGCGGCTACATGCCCGGCCGGTTCTCCTTCAACGTCAAGGGCGGCCGCTGCGAGAACTGCTCGGGCGACGGCACGATCAAGATCGAGATGAACTTCCTCCCGGACGTCTACGTCCCGTGCGAGGTCTGCCACGGCGCCCGGTACAACCGGGAGACCCTGGAGGTCCACTACAAGGGCAAGTCCATCGCCGACGTCCTGAACATGCCGATCGAGGAGGCGACCGACTTCTTCGAGGCGGTCCCCGCCATCTCCCGGCACATGAAGACGCTGAAGGACGTCGGCCTCGGCTACGTCCGGCTCGGCCAGTCCGCGACCACCCTGTCCGGCGGTGAGGCCCAGCGCGTCAAGCTCGCCAGCGAGCTGCAGCGCCGCTCCACCGGACGCACGGTCTACGTCCTGGACGAGCCGACCACCGGTCTGCACTTCGAGGACATCAGCAAGCTGCTGACGGTCCTGTCCGGCCTGGTCGACAAGGGCAACACGGTCATCGTCATCGAGCACAACCTCGACGTGATCAAGACCGCCGACTGGGTCGTCGACATGGGCCCCGAGGGCGGTGCCGGCGGTGGCCTGGTGGTCGCCGAGGGCACGCCCGAGCAGGTCGCGGCCGTTCCCACCAGCCACACCGGCAAGTTCCTGCAGGACATCCTCGGCGCCGACCGGATCAGCGACGCGGCCACGGTGAAGACCCCGCGCAAGGCGGCGAAGGCGGTGGCGGCCAAGGCCACCGCCAAGAAGACCGCCACCAAGGCGGTCACCGGCACGGCCGCGAAGAAGACGGCCACCAAGACGGCCAAGAAGGCCACCAAGCCCGCCGCGAAGAAGACGACGCGGACGAGCAAGGCCTGAAACGGAGCCGTGCCGGGCCCCACGGGATCATCCGTGGGGCCCGGCACGTCGTCCCGGCGGCCTGGGGGCCGTACGGCCGGCAGACCGACCACCCAGCCGGGAGCCGGTGCCGTCGGGCGTTCAGCCGTTGGTGTTCAGAAGGTGACCTCGTGGGCGTACGGCGGTTCCGCGCCCGCGCGTGAGCAGGTGACCGCCGCGGCGCGGGCGGCGAAGCCCAGCAGCTCCGCCCAGCCCTCCGCCCCCAGACCGGCCACCGCCTCGTCACCGAGGGCGTCCCGCACCGCGAGGCCGTGCAGCAGCGCCGCGTTCACCGTGTCGCCCGCGCCGATCGTGTCCACCACGTCGACCGCCTCGCCCGGCACCGCGTACTCGCCCCCCTCACGGGTGTACGCCGTCAGCCCCGCACCGCCCCGGGTGACCACGACCGCCGCCGGGCCCGCCGCCAGCCACTCTCCGGGCGTGCCGCCGAGCCACTCGGCGTCCTCGGCCGACAGCTTCAGCAGCGACACCGACGGCAGCCAGCTCCGGAACCGGGCCCGGTAGGCGTCCGGGTCCGGGATCAGCCCGGCCCGGATGTTGGGGTCGAGCGCCGTGAACACACCCCGCGCCGCCGTCTCGCGCAGCAACTCCTCGTACGCGCTCGCACCCGGCTCCAGCACCAGCGAGCAGGTCCCGAAGGAGACCGCCCGGGTGCGGGTCGGCAGCGCGGCGGGCACCGAGAACAGCCGGTCCGCGGTCCCGTCCACGTAGAAGGAGTACGCGGCCGAGCCGCCCGCGTCCACCGAGGCCACGGCGAGCGTCGTCGGCTCGGCCCCGCGCTGCACCGGGGAGACGTCCACGCCGGTCCCGCGCAGCCGGTCGAGCAGCGCCTCGCCGAACGCGTCGTACGACACCCGGGAGCAGAAGGCGGCGGGGGAGCCGAGGCGGCCCAGGGCGACGGCCGTGTTGTACGGGCCGCCGCCGAGCGCCGGCCGCAGCGCGGCGAGGGCACCCGTGCCCTGCGGTACCAGGTCGATCAGTGCCTCACCGGCGACGACGATCACGGGAGGGTCCTTTCGAAGGCCTGTGCGGAAGCTTGCCGGGGCTGCTCGGGGCAGCCGCAGGAGGTGCGGTGGACGAAGGCGCAGGGCAGCCGCACGGTCCGCTCGGGCCGGTCCGGGACGGCGAGGCGTTCCAGCAGCAGTCGGACGGCCTGGTCACCGAGTTCCCTGCTGGGCTGTGCGACGGCGGTGAGTCCGGGGGAGAAGAGGTCCGCCCAGGCGAAGTCGTCGAAGCAGCACAGCGCGAGGTCACCGGGCACGGACAGGTTCCGGTCCCGCAGGGCGCGCAGCGCACCGATGGTCATCGCGTTGTTGGCGGTGACCAGCGCGGTGGGCGGCACCGCCAGGGACAGCAGGGCCGCCGTGGCCCGTTCGCCGCCGCCCGCCTCGGAGTCGCCGTGGACCAGGAGCCGTTCGTCGTAGGGCAGCCCGGCGGCGGCGAGGCCGTGCCGGTACCCGGTGATCCGCTCGCGCGTCGTGCTGAGCCCCGGCCGGCCCGCGACCAGACCGATCCGGCGGTGGCCGAGCCCGGCGAGATGGGTGACCAGCCAGGTCGTCGGCTCGGCGCCCTCGGCGCACACCTGGTCGAAGCGCGGGTTCCCGTCGCCCTTCGGCGTGTCGACGACCCGGTCGAGGAAGACGGTCGGCACGCGGTGGCGTCCCAGATAGGCGACGAGGTCGCGCGGGTCGGCCGAGGGCGCGACGATCATGCCGTCCACGCGCCGCTCGTGCAGCAGCTGGACGACCTTGCGCTCGTGTCCGGGATCGTCGTGCGGGTCGGCGATGAGCAGGCCGTAACCGTGCTCCAGGGCGGCGGCCTCGACGCCCTGGAGGATCTCCGTGAAGTACGGGTTGCTGATCGCCGACACCGCGAGCCCGATGGAGCGGGTGCGGGAGGTCACCAGGGAGCGGGCGAGGGTGTTCGGGGTGTAGCCGAGCTCCTCGACGGCGTCCAGTACCGCCTGGCGGGTGCGCGGCAGTACCGGACGGGTGTCGTTGAGCACGTGCGAGACGGTCGCCACGGAGACGCCGGCGCTCCGTGCGACATCGGCCATGGTCGCCATCGGCGTGCCCCCTTTCCCCATGCTGCCGCGCATCGCTCCGCGCGCACTGGCCGGGACCGTATCTCATTCGGAAGCGGACGTAAACGTTTGCGCAAGCGTTTACGTCCCTCCTTCGCGTTCTCAACCCCGGCTGTCCGACCCCCGACCCACTCGGCCGGACGCCCACGGCCGCCGGATATCGTCGCCCTGCACACCCCCTGACCAGTGGAGACCCCATGCCCGGCCGTCCTGTCCCGAGCCGTCGTACCGTCCTGCGCTCGGCGGCACTCACGCCCGTCGTCGGACTCGGTCTGGCCGCCTGCTCACCGGGCGACGACGGTGCCGCGCCCGCCAGGCCGACCGGGCCCGTCGACCTCGGCGCGGACGGCGAGGTCGCCAAGGGCGCGGCCAAGCTCTACCGGGACCAGAACGTGGTGGTCAGCCGGGCCGAGGACGGCTCCCTGAAGGCGTTCAGCACGGTGTGCACACACGCGCGCTGCCCCATCAACAAGCTGGAGGGGGCGAAGCTGGTGTGTCCCTGCCACGGCAGCGAGTTCGACGCCCGGACCGGCGAGGTGCTGCACGCCCCGGCGAGCGTGCCGCTCATGGAACTGGCGGTCGAGGTGAAGCAGGGCAGGATCATCGCGAGCCCCGACATCTGACCCGCCCACGACGCCGGGAGCCCGCCCCGCAGTCACCGGCGGACCCGTCCGCAACCACCGGCGGCCCTTCTCCGCCCCTCGGTGACCCGCCCGCAGCCCCGGGCGGTCCACCTACGGCCTTGGCGACTGTTGCTTCCCCGGGCGATCCGCCTACGGCCCCGGCGACTGCTTGCTCCCCGGGCGATCTGTCCGCGCCCCCCCCCGAGCGATCTGTCCGCGACGCCTGGCCATCAGCCTGCGGCGCCCGTCAGGGGCGCGTCCCGCTCACTCCCAGTCCCACCCGCTCACTCCCAGTCCCACTCGATCCCCAGCACCCCCGACCGCACCCGCGGCTCCACGAGGTGCACCGAGTGGTGCCGCCCGCTGAGGGGCAGCTCCTGCCGGCCGCCGCGGGGTGCCGCCGGTGAGTGCTGCGTGAACCGGTGGCAGCGCACCGGCAGGGCCGCGGCGTCGAACCGCACCTGGAGCGCGTACTGCCCGCCCGGCGCGCCGAACCCGCGGACGTACTCGCGCGACACCCCCGCCGTGCCGTCCTCGACGCCGTAGCGGAAGAGGTGGGTGTCCCCGGCCCGCAGACGCGTGTCGAAGAGCAGCTCGGTCACGAGCACGCCGGTGTCGTGGTGGACGCGGACGCGCCCCGTGCTGCAGTTCTCCAGTGCGTGGACGGTCATCCGCGCGGGAGCGCATCCCGGGTCGCCGTGGTGGACGGCGACGAAGCGGTCGACACCGTCGCGGTGGGCGCGGACGATGTGCTGCGACTCGCGGCCCGCGACCTCGCGGCGTGGTCCGATCCGGATCCGTTCGTGGTGCCCGAGGGTGTGCACCCCGCCGTCCGGCGACGGATGGTCCAGCTCGGCCAGCAGCCGGTCCAGGACACCGCAGGCCTCCGCGTGGGCGCGGTAGGAGCGGGACGCGGTCCGGGGACGGTCCGTGGTGTCCTCGTCGGCCTCCGCGAGCAGGCGTATCAGTGACTCCTCGGGCAGCTGGAGTATCTCCTCCAGCGCCCGCACGGCCCGCAGCGACTCCGGGCGCTGGGGGCGCCGGGCTCCCTGCTGCCAGTAGCTCAGACTCGTGACGCCCACCTTCACCCCGCGCCGCGACAGATGGTGCTGCACACGCTGCAGCGGCAGTCCGCGAGCGGCGATCGCGGCGCGCAGGGCCACGTGGAAGGGGCCACCGCGCAGGGCGGAGTCGAGTTCCTCCGCGGCGGCGTCCAGGCGTTGGGTGGCGTGCGGCATGCAGGGGCCTTCCTGTGAAGTTCAAGACGGCTGGTCAGACCGTTCGAAGCGGATCACCCGGGGCCGCCCCCGGTCGCGGCGCAGAGGTCTGCACATTGGTGCGCCGCGTTTCAAGGCCCCCGAGCCCCCCGCATTGAAGCGTGTTGACCAAGCCCCGACAACACCGGAAGCCCGGCCGTGACGCGTTCCTGGCCGAGAACGCACCGGCTCGCCGTCTCGCGGGCACCCGGTGTGGCCGTCCTGCCCCGGACCGTTTCCCCGGGCCTCCGCGGCGGATCGGCCACGCGACCCCGCGGCGGGTCGTCCACGTGACCCCGCGGCGGGTCGTCCACGTGACCCCGCGGCGGGTCGTCCACGTGACCCCGCGTGGGTTGTCCACGTGACCCCGCGGTGGGGTTGTCCACAGGGTCACCGGCCCGTCGTCCACAGCCCGCCGCAGTGTCGGTCCCCGCCAGTAGGGTGTGAGACATGGCCGACCCCTCCAGCTACCGCCCCAGGCCGGGAGAGATCCCGGACTCCCCGGGGGTGTACAGGTTCCGTGACGAGCACCGCCGGGTGATCTACGTCGGAAAGGCGAAGAGCCTGCGCCAGCGCCTGGCGAACTACTTCCAGGACCTGGCGAACCTGCACCCCCGCACCCGCACGATGGTCACCACGGCCGCGTCCGTGGAGTGGACGGTGGTGTCCACGGAGGTCGAGGCGCTGCAGCTGGAGTACTCCTGGATCAAGGAGTACGACCCCCGGTTCAACGTCAAGTACCGCGACGACAAGAGCTACCCGTACCTCGCGGTGACGATGAACGAGGAGTTCCCGCGCGTGCAGGTGATGCGCGGGCAGAAGAAGAAGGGCGTGCGCTACTTCGGGCCGTACGGGCACGCCTGGGCGATCCGCGACACGGTCGACCTCCTGCTGCGCGTCTTCCCGGTGCGCACCTGCTCCGCCGGCGTCTTCAAGAACGCCGCACGCACCGGCCGCCCCTGCCTGCTCGGCTACATCGGCAAGTGCTCGGCGCCCTGCGTCGGCCGCATCTCCCCCGACGACCACTGGGACCTGGCCGACGAGTTCTGCGACTTCATGGCCGGCCGCACCGGCACCTATCTGCGCCGCCTCGAGACGCGGATGGCAGAGGCGGCCGAGGAGATGGAGTACGAGCGGGCGGCGCGCCTGCGCGACGACATCGGCGCCCTGAAGAAGGCCATGGAGAAGAGCGCGGTCGTTCTCGCCGACGCGACCGACGCCGACCTGTTCGCGGTCGCCGAGGACGAGCTGGAGGCGGCCGTCCAGATCTTCCACGTGCGCGGCGGACGGGTGCGCGGCCAGCGGGGCTGGGTCACGGACAAGGTGGAGGAGATCACCACCGGCGCCCTCGTCGAGCACGCCCTCCAGCAGTTGTACGGCGAGGAGAGCGGGGACACCGTCCCCAAGGAGGTCCTGGTCCCCGCCCTGCCCGAGCCGGTGGAGCCGGTCCAGCAGTGGCTGACGGAGCGCCGCGGGTCGGGCGTGTCGCTGCGCATCCCGCAGCGCGGCGACAAGAAGGCGCTGATGGAGACCGTCCAGCGCAACGCCCAGCAGGCGCTCGTCCTGCACAAGACCAAGCGGGCCTCCGACCTGACGACGCGCTCGCGCGCGCTGGAGGAGATCGCCGACGCCCTCGGCCTGGACAGCGCTCCGCTGCGGATCGAGTGCTACGACATCTCGCACCTCCAGGGCGACGACGTAGTGGCCTCCATGGTCGTCTTCGAGGACGGACTGGCCCGGAAGAGCGAATACCGCCGGTTCCAGATCAAGGGTTTCAGGGGACAGGACGACGTCCGTTCCATGCACGAGGTCATCACCCGCCGCTTCCGCCGCTACCTCGCCGAGAAGGAGAAGACCGGCGAGTGGGCGGACGGGGAGGAGCTGGACGCCGGAGAGCAGCCCACGACCGGCCGAGCCACGGCGCCCGGCCAGGCTGCCTCGGACGGGCTGACCGCGACGGGGGGCCGAGCCGCCCCGGACGGGCTGACCGCGACGGATGGCCGAACCGCGGCGGACGGCCAAGACGCGACGACCGGCCGAGCCGCCCCGGACGACCTGACCGCGACGGGGGACCTGACCGCGACGACCGGCCAGACTGCCTCGGGCGACTGGACCCCCTCGGACGAGCCGGCCACCTCGGACGGCCGAGCCTCCGCGGGCGACCGGGCCCTCACGGACGGCCCGCCCCTGAAGGACGACGACGGCCGCCCCAAGCGTTTCGCCTACCCGCCTCAGCTCGTCGTCGTCGACGGCGGGCAGCCGCAGGTCGCGGCGGCCCAGCGGGCCCTGGACGAGCTGGGCATCGACGACATCGCCGTATGCGGACTCGCCAAGCGCCTGGAGGAGGTCTGGCTGCCCGGCGAGGACGACCCGGTCGTGCTGCCCCGCACCAGCGAGGGCCTGTACCTGCTGCAGCGGGTCCGCGACGAGGCGCACCGCTTCGCGATCACCTACCAGCGTGCCAAGCGCGCCAAGCGCTTCCGCTCCGGTCCGCTGGACGAGGTGCCCGGTCTGGGGGAGACCCGCAAGCAGGCGCTGATCAAGCACTTCGGTTCGGTGAGGAAGCTGCGGTCGGCGACGATCGACCAGATCTGCGAGGTGCCGGGCATAGGCCGCAAGACGGCCGAGACCGTCGCCGTGGCCCTCGCCCGGGCCACCCCGGCCGCGCCCGCCGTGAACACGGCGACCGGAGAGATCATGGATGACGACGACGGGGCACCCGAGACGACGACGGATGCCCCGGGGGAGCCCGTGTCCGCGGGCCCCCCGGACGAACAACGGGGGCAGGAGAGATGAGCGAGTACGAGACACGGCCCACAGCGGGCCGAGAACAGGCCCACGGCGCGACCGGCACGGACGCGGACCCGCGGACGGCCGGCGTCGCGCAGGGCCAGGACAACGGAGCACAGGTGAGTACGGGCAAGGAAGCAGCCGGGGCGCAGGAGGCGGCCATCCCCGAGCTGGTGATCATCTCCGGCATGTCCGGGGCAGGCCGTTCGACGGCCGCCAAGTGTCTGGAGGACCTGGGCTGGTTCGTCGTCGACAACCTCCCGCCCGCGCTGATCCCCACCATGGTGGAGCTCGGCGCCCGCTCGCAGGGCAACGTGGCGCGGATCGCGGTCGTCGTCGACGTCCGCGGCCGGCGCTTCTTCGACAACCTGCGCGAGTCCCTGGCAGACCTCGACGCCCGCGGTGTCACCCGCCGGATCGTCTTCCTGGAGTCCTCCGACGACGCACTGGTGCGCCGCTTCGAGTCGGTGCGCCGCCCGCACCCCCTCCAGGGCGACGGCCGGATCGTCGACGGCATAGCGGCCGAGCGGGAACTGCTGCGCGAGCTGCGCGGCGACGCCGACCTGGTGATCGACACCTCCAGCCTCAACGTGCACGAGCTGCGCGCCAAGATGGACGCCCAGTTCGCCGGCGAGGAGGAGCCCGAGCTGCGGGCCACCGTCATGTCCTTCGGCTTCAAGTACGGCCTCCCGGTCGACGCCGACCTGGTCGTGGACATGCGCTTCCTGCCCAACCCGCACTGGGTTCCGGAGCTGCGCCCGTTCACCGGCCTGAACGAGGAGGTATCCGCGTACGTGCTCAACCAGCCCGGGGCCAAGGAGTTCCTCGACCGCTACACCGAGCTGCTCCAGATGATCGCCGCGGGCTACCGTCGGGAGGGCAAGCGCTATGTGACCGTCGCCGTCGGCTGCACCGGTGGCAAGCACCGGTCCGTGGCCATGTCGGAGAGGCTCGCCGCCCGGCTCGTCGCCGAGGGCGTGGAGACGGTGGTCGTCCACCGGGACATGGGACGGGAATGACAGGACGTACTCCGCGGCTGAGCAGGCTGCGCCGGGTGGTGCCCGAAGCGCGCGGCGGCAGACCCGCCGAAGCCCGTGCCGCCCGGCCCGAACAGGCGCGCGGCGGCAAGCCGCGCCGCCGGGGCGCCCAGCCCAAGGTCGTCGCCCTCGGCGGCGGCATGGGCCTGTCCGCCTCGCTCGCCGCGCTGCGCCGGATCACCGGCGACCTCACCGCCGTCGTCACCGTGGCCGACGACGGCGGCTCCAGCGGGCGCCTGCGCGACGAGCTGGGTGTCCTGCCGCCCGGCGACCTGCGCAAGGCGCTGGCCGCGCTGTGCGGCGACGACGACTGGGGCCAGACCTGGGCCCGCGTCATCCAGCACCGCTTCCAGTCCCAGGGCGACCTGCACGAACACGCGGTCGGCAATCTGCTGATCGTCGCCCTGTGGGAGCAGCTGGGCGACCACGTCCAGGCGCTGGACCTGGTCGGCAAGCTGCTCGGCGCGCACGGCCGGGTGCTGCCCATGTCCGCCGTGCCGCTGGAGCTCCAGGCCCTGGTCCGGGGCCACGACCCGGACCGCCCCGACGAGGTGGACACCGTACGCGGGCAGGCGACCGTGGCGCTCACGCCAGGCGAGGTGCAGTCCGTGCACCTGGTGCCGAACGACCCGCCCGCCGTTCCCGAGGCGGTCGAGGCCGTGCTGGACGCGGACTGGGTGGTGCTCGGCCCCGGCTCCTGGTTCTCCTCGGTCATCCCGCACCTGCTCGTGCCCGATCTGCTGGACGCGCTCGTCGAGACGAAGGCCCGCCGGGTGCTGTCCCTGAACCTCGCCCCGCAACCGGGAGAAACCGAGGGCTTCTCCCCGCAGCGTCATTTGGAGGTTTTGGGACGACACGCCCCTAAACTCGCCCTGGACGTGGTGCTGGCCGACGAGGCCGCCGTGCCCGACCGTGACTCGCTCGCCGACGCCGCGAAACGGTTCGGCGCCGCGGTCGAACTGGCTCCGGTCGCCCGGACCGACGGGACCCCGAGGCACGACCCGGAGCTGTTGGCCGCCGCGTACGACCGTATTTTTCGGATGCATGGAAGGATCGGCCCATGGCGATGACGGCAGCGGTGAAGGACGAAGTTTCCCGGCTCCCCGTCACCCGTACCTGCTGCAGAAAGGCGGAGGTCTCCGCCCTTCTGCGGTTCGCCGGCGGCCTCCACCTGGTGAGCGGGCGCATCGTGATCGAGGCCGAACTGGACACCGCGAGGGCGGCCCGGCGGCTCAAGCAGGACATCCTGGAGATCTTCGGGCACAGTTCCGAGCTGATCGTGATGGCGCCGGGCGGACTGCGCCGAGGCTCGCGTTTCGTGGTCCGGGTGGTCGCGGGCGGTGACCAGCTGGCCCGTCAGACCGGCCTGGTGGACGGCCGGGGCCGCCCGATCCGAGGTCTGCCGCCGCAGGTGGTCTCGGGGGCCACCTGCGACGCCGAGGCCGCCTGGCGCGGAGCCTTCCTGGCGCACGGCTCGCTCACCGAGCCCGGCCGGTCCTCCTCCCTGGAGGTGACCTGCCCGGGCCCCGAGGCCGCGCTCGCCCTGGTCGGCGCGGCCCGCAGGCTGTCCATCCCCGCCAAGGCGCGCGAGGTGCGCGGCGTGGACCGGGTCGTCGTCCGCGACGGTGACGCGATCGGCGCCCTGCTCACCCGGCTCGGCGCCCACGACTCGGTGCTGGCCTGGGAGGAGCGGCGGTTGCGGCGCGAGGTCCGCGCCACCGCCAACCGCCTCGCCAACTTCGACGACGCCAACCTGCGCCGTTCGGCCCGTGCGGCCGTCGCCGCCGGTGCCCGGGTCCAGCGCGCCCTGGAGATCCTCGCCGACGACGTTCCCGAGCACCTGGCCGCCGCGGGCCGGCTCCGCATGGAGCACAAGCAGGCCTCGCTGGAGGAGCTGGGCGCCCTCGCCGACCCGCCGCTGACCAAGGACGCCGTCGCCGGCCGCATCCGCCGCCTGCTGGCCATGGCCGACAAGCGGGCCTCGGACCTCGGCATCCCCGGCACGGACGCCAATCTCAGCGATGAGCTGACGGACAACCTCGTCGGCTGACCGAACACGCTCCGGCCCGTCGCACATGGCTTGCCCCGTCGCACACGGGTCGTCAGGAAGCCGGTGCCGGGCACCCACCCGGGTGACCGGCACCGGCTTCCGCGTGTCCTTCCGGTGCTCTTGACTCGATCATGAGCTGTCATGAGCCTGGCATCTGTTCGCTGCTGTGGCGAACCCAGGCCTGTCGGACAGGCCCCATCTAGGGGGGTTCATGAGACGAAGAGCGAGATCGATCCTCGCCGTCGGCGCGCTCCTGATCGGCGGAGCGAGCTTCGCACCCATCGCCCAGGCACAACCCGCGGGCTCCGCCACCGCGGAGGCCGACGAGGTGAAGGTCTTCCGCACCGACGTCACCCAGGAGCAGGTGCCCCTGCTGCTGGCCGCCGGCCAGGACGGCCACGAACTCGGTGAGCAGGTCCCCGACAAGGGCACGGCCACCGTCGAGGTCTACCTCACCGAGCAGCAGGCCGACAAGCTGGAGAAACAGGGACTCGACCTCATCGAGCACACCCTCTCCACCCGGGCCGAGAAACGCGTCAGGGACGCCGCCGACGGCGTCTTCCGCCCGTACAGCGGCAAAGGCGGCCTGCGGGAGGAGATCCTCCGGACCGCGCAGGAGAACCCCCGCCTCACCAAGGTCGTCTCCATCGGCAAGTCGGTGAACGGCCAGGACATCCTCGCGCTCAAGCTCACCAAGAACGCGAAGAGGACGAAGGACGGCTCCAAGCCCGCGGTCCTCTACATGTCCAACCAGCACGCGCGCGAGTGGATCACCCCCGAGATGACCCGGCGGCTGATGCACCACTACCTGGACAAGTACGACGAGGACCGGCGGATCAGGAAGCTGGTCGACTCCACCGAACTGTGGTTCCTGCTGTCGGCCAACCCCGACGGCTACGACTACACGTTCGAGGACACCGACAACCGCCTGTGGCGCAAGAACCTGCGCGACGTCAACGGCGACGGCACCATCAGCACCGGCGACGGCGTCGACCTCAACCGCAACTTCGCCTACAAGTGGGGCTACGACGACGAGGGCTCGTCCCCCAACCCCACCAGCCAGACCTACCGGGGCGCCGGCCCGAACTCCGAGCCCGAGACCAAGGCTCTGGACGCCTTCCAGAAGCGGATCGGCTTCACGTACGGGATCAACTACCACTCCGCCGCCGAGCTCCTCCTCTACGGCGTCGGCTGGCAGGTGGCCACGAACACCCCGGACGACGTCCTCTACGAGGCGCTCGCCGGCACGCCGGAGAACTCCGCGATCCCCGGGTACCACCCGCAGGTCTCCTCCGAGCTCTACACCACCAACGGCGAGGCGGACGGCCACGCGGCCAACGTCAACGGCATGGCCATGTTCACCCCGGAGATGTCGACCTGCCAGACCATCTCCGAACAGGACCCCGACGACGAGTGGAACGCGGGCGACTGCCAGTCGGGCTTCAACTTCCCCGACGACGAGGAACTGATCCAGCAGGAGTTCGCGAAGAACGTCCCCTTCGCGCTCTCCGTCGCCGAGACCGCCGCCCACCCCGACCGGCCGTCCTCCGCGGTCGGCCTGGAGGCCGCCGACTTCACCCCGGCCGAGTTCGACACCTCCTACGCGCGCGGCGGTGACCAGGAGGTCTCCGTCGTCGTGCGCAAGTCGGTGCGCGACAAGGAACTGAAGTACCGCGTCAACGGCGGACGCGTCCACGACATGGCCCTGAAGCCCTGGCGGGGCGGCGAGACGTACGGCGGCGAGGACAACCTCTACTTCGACGAGTACCGCGCCGAGGTCAAGGACGGCGACCGCGGCGACAAGGTCGAGGTCTGGTTCACCGGCGAGACGAAGCAGGGCAAGCGGACCGAGAGCGAGCACTTCACGTACACGATCGCCGAGCGGCCCCGCGCCGACGTCCTCGTCGTCGCCGAGGAGGGCGCGAAGGCCACGCAGACGAAGACCTACGTGGACGCCCTCAAGGCCAACGGGAAGCGGGCGGCCGTCTGGGACGTCGCCACACAGGGCGCGCCCGACGCGCTCGGCGTCCTCGGCCACTTCGACACCGTCGTCCACTACACCGGCGCGGCGAACCCGGGCAACGCCACCCAGCTCCAGCTGCGCGCCCACCTCAACGAGGGCGGCAGGCTGATCGAGGCGGGGGAACGGGCCGGCGGCAGCGTCGACCTCGGCGGCGGCACCATGTCGGACGACTTCAGCCAGTACTACCTGGGCGCCTACACCCGTACGTCGACCCCCGGAGCCACCGGATTCACCGGCTCCGGAAAGCTCGGCGGAGCCGCCGGCCCGCTCGGTGACGCCCCGGGCAATCCGCTGGACGCCGCCGGGACCTACAGCGTCACCTCGGACCAGCTGCCCGCCGCCACCTACCCGCAGTTCGCGAGCGCGGGCGCCGGGAAGTTCGCCGGGACGGTCAACCCCTACGGGCCCTACGCGGGCGAGTGGATGGCCGCCGCCGTCCACACCGACGACGCCTACAAGCGCCTCACCCGCACCGTCGACCTCACCGGTGTCACCGCCGCCGACCGGCCCACGCTCCGCACCCAGCTGCTGTGGGACACCGAGGGCGGCTACGACCACGCCCTCGTCGAGGCGCACACCACCGGCGCCGACGACTGGACGACGCTCCCCGAGGCGGGCGGTGCCACCGGCACGGCCGTGCCCGCGGAGTGCTCGGCCGGGTTCTACGTGGGCGAGCACCCCTGGCTGGAGCGCTACCTGACCCTGTCCGACGACGGCTGCACCGCGGCCGGCACGACCGGGCGGTGGAACAGCCTCACCGGCTCCTCCGGAGGGTGGCGGCAGGTCGAGTTCGACCTGAGCGCCTACGCCGGGAAGTCGGTCGAGGTGTCGATCGCCTACGTCACCGACCCCGGCAGCGGCGGACGCGGCGTCCTCGCCGACGAGACCTCGCTCGTCGTCGGCGGCACGGCCACCGCGACCGAGGGCTTCGAGACCGCGCTCGGCGACTGGCGGGTCTCCGGGCCGCCCGCGGGCAGCCCCGCCGTGCTGAAGGACTGGACCCGCACCGGGACCCTGTTCCAGACGTACGGCGCGGTCACCACGGACGACACCGTGCTGCTGGGCTTCGGCCTGGAACACCTCACCGAACCGGCGGCCCGGACGGCGCTGGTCCGGCAGGCGCTGCGTGCCCTGGACGAGTGAAATCCGGGACGCGGGGGACTGGCACGGTGTAGCGAAATCGGGTGATCGGTCCCCGTGATCCCGGGCGGTCCGTACCCCTACTGGCGGGTACGGACCGCCCTGCCGGGTATGGGGCGTCTCGATGTCACCCCCGAGGCCCCGGAGAGGTAGGGTCGGAGGTGGTCGGGGACATCCCAAATACAGCTCGCCGGCACATCGGGCCGGCGTACCAACGAGGAGATCGGTTCGTGACGATCCGCGTAGGCATCAACGGCTTTGGCCGCATCGGTCGTAACTACTTCCGCGCGCTGCTGGAGCAGGGTGCAGACATCGAGATCGTGGCTGTCAACGACCTGGGTGACACCGCGACCACCGCCCACCTGCTCAAGTACGACACCATCCTCGGCCGCCTCAAGCAGGAGGTCTCGCACACCGAGGACACCATCACCGTCGGCGACAAGACCATCAAGGTCCTCGCCGAGCGCAACCCCGCGGACATCCCGTGGGGCGAGCTGGGTGTCGACATCGTCATCGAGTCGACCGGCATCTTCACCAAGAAGGCCGACGCCGAGAAGCACATCGCGGGCGGCGCGAAGAAGGTCCTCATCTCGGCCCCGGCCAAGGACGAGGACGTCACCATCGTGATGGGCGTCAATCAGGACAAGTACGACCCGGCGAACCACCACGTCATCTCCAACGCCTCCTGCACCACCAACTGCGTGGCGCCGATGGCGAAGGTCCTCGACGAGAACTTCGGCATCGTCAAGGGCCTGATGACGACGGTGCACGCGTACACGAACGACCAGCGCATCCTGGACTTCCCGCACAAGGACCTGCGCCGCGCCCGTGCCGCCGCGGAGAACATCATCCCGACCACCACGGGTGCCGCCAAGGCCACCGCGCTGGTCCTCCCGCAGCTCAAGGGCAAGCTGGACGGCATGGCGATGCGCGTCCCGGTCCCGACCGGCTCGGTCACCGACCTGGTCCTGGAGCTCGGCCGCGAGGTCACCAAGGAAGAGGTCAACGCCGCCTTCCAGAAGGCCGCCGAGGGCGAGCTCAAGGGCATCCTCGAGTACACCGAGGACGCGATCGTCTCCTCCGACATCGTCAACGCCCCGGCGTCCTGCACCTTCGACTCGTCCCTGACCATGGTCCAGGACGGCAAGAACGTGAAGGTCATCGGCTGGTACGACAACGAGTGGGGCTACTCCAACCGCCTCGTCGACCTCACGGTCTTCGTCGGCAACCAGCTCTGATCGACTCGGACTCAGCAGGCACCGCGATGCGGTGGCAGGGCTCGGACAGCGCAAGGCCGCGCTGCCCGAGCCCTGCGTCGCGTCCGCAGCGACCAGCCCTCGTAGGATCACGAGCGATCAC
The DNA here is from genome assembly GCF_049975785.1 of Streptomyces sp. WG7. Classification (NCBI taxonomy): domain Bacteria; kingdom Bacillati; phylum Actinomycetota; class Actinomycetes; order Kitasatosporales; family Streptomycetaceae; genus Streptomyces; species Streptomyces sp. WG7. The sequence continues at coordinate 12,918 of NZ_JBNGGE010000007.1, read as the reverse complement.
GAGAACCCAGGAGCCCTCTGCATGAAGACGATCGACGAACTGCTCTCCGAAGGCGTCGCGGGCAAGCGCGTCTTCGTCCGCGCCGACCTGAACGTGCCGCTGGACGGCACCACCATCACCGACGACGGCCGCATCCGCGCCGTGGTGCCCACCGTCAAGGCCCTGGCCGACGCGGGCGCGCGCGTGATCGTCGCCTCGCACCTCGGCCGCCCCAAGGGCGCCCCGGACCCGGTCTTCTCCCTGGCCCCGGCCGCCGCCCGCCTCGGTGAGCTGCTCGGCGCCGACGTCGCCTTCGCCGAGGACACGGTCGGCACCGCCGCCGAGTCCACGGTGGCCGGCCTCGCCGACGGCCGGGTGGCCGTCATCGAGAACCTGCGCTTCAACGCCGGCGAGACCAGCAAGGACGACACCGAGCGCGCCGCCTTCGCCGACAAGCTGGCCGGCCTCGCGGACGTCTACGTCGGCGACGGCTTCGGCGCCGTGCACCGCAAGCACGCCTCGGTCTTCGACCTCCCGAAGCGGCTGCCGCACTACGCCGGCTACCTCATCGCCACCGAGGTCGGTGTCCTGAAGAAGCTCACCGACGACGTCCAGCGGCCCTACGTCGTGGCCCTCGGCGGCGCCAAGGTCTCCGACAAGCTCGCCGTCATCGACCAGCTGCTCGGCAAGGCCGACCGGCTCCTCATCGGCGGCGGCATGGCGTACACCTTCCTCAAGGCCCAGGGCCACGAGGTCGGCATCTCCCTCCTCCAGGAGGACCAGATCCCGGTCGTCAAGGAGTACATGGAGCGCGCGGAGAAGAACGGCGTCGAGCTGGTCCTTCCCGTCGACGTCCTGGTCTCCTCCGAGTTCCCGGACCTGAAGACCAAGGCCCCGGCCAACCCCGCCACCGTCGCCGCGGACGCCATCCCGGCCGACCAGGAGGGTCTGGACATCGGTCCCGAGACCCGCAAGCTGTACGCCTCGAAGCTCGCCGACGCCGCCACCGTCTTCTGGAACGGCCCCATGGGCGTCTTCGAGCACCCCGACTACGCCGAGGGCACCAAAGCGGTCGCCCAGGCCCTCGTCGACGCCCCGGGCTTCACCGTGGTCGGCGGCGGCGACTCCGCCGCGGCCGTCCGCACCCTCGGCTTCGACGAGAACGCATTCGGCCACATCTCGACCGGCGGTGGCGCCTCCCTCGAATACCTCGAGGGCAAGACGCTCCCCGGCCTCGCCGCACTGGAGGACTGACCTCAATGACCACCCGCACGCCGCTGATGGCGGGCAACTGGAAGATGAACCTCAACCACCTCGAGGCCATCGCCCAGGTCCAGAAGCTCGCCTTCGCCCTCGCGGACAAGGACTACGACGCCGTCGAGGTCGCCGTCCTGGTCCCCTTCACCGACCTGCGCTCGGTGCAGACCCTGGTCGAGCACGACAAGCTCAGGATCAAGTACGGCGCCCAGGACATCTCCGCCCACGACGGCGGCGCCTACACCGGTGAGATCTCCGGCCCGATGCTGGCCAAGCTGCGCTGCGCCTACGTCGCGATCGGCCACTCCGAGCGCCGGCAGTACCACGCAGAGACCGACGAGCTGGTCAACGCCAAGGTCAAGGCCGCCTACAAGCACGGCCTGACCCCGATCCTGTGCGTCGGCGAGGAGCTGGACGTCCGCGAGGCGGGCAACCACGTCGCCCACACCCTCGCCCAGGTCGAGGGCGGTCTGAAGGACCTCCCGGCCGAGCAGGCCGAGAGCGTCGTGATCGCCTACGAGCCCGTGTGGGCCATCGGCACCGGCAAGGTCTGCGGCGCCGAGGACGCCCAGGAGGTCTGCGCGGCCATCCGCGGCAAGCTCGCCGACCTGTACTCGCAGGAGCTGGCCGACAAGGTCCGCATCCAGTACGGCGGCTCGGTCAAGTCCGGCAACGTCGCCGAGATCATGGCGCAGGCCGACATCGACGGCGCCCTGGTCGGCGGTGCCTCGCTGGACTCGGACGAGTTCGTCAAGATCGTGCGCTTCCGCGACCAGTAGGCCGACCGGGCGATCACCGGTCGGCCGGCAGATCGACCGGTGAGTATGCCGTAGCGGCGATACGTCGTACCCTTGCGGGGGCATGGTGGCCTGCTGTCACCGTGCCCCCGTCGTTCATCCGAATCCGAGGAAGTTGGTCCAGCCGTGGTTTTGGGGTTCTCGATCGCCCTGATCGTCTTCAGCCTGCTGCTGATGCTGCTGGTGCTGATGCACAAGGGGAAGGGCGGCGGCCTCTCCGACATGTTCGGTGGCGGCATGCAGTCGTCCGTCGGCGGCTCCTCGGTCGCCGAGCGCAACCTCGACCGGATCACCGTGGTGGTCGGTCTGCTGTGGTTCGCGTGCATCATGGTGCTCGGCCTGCTGATGAAGGCGAACAACTGATCGCGTACAACTGATCAGCGACGTCCGGGCGATACGCACTCCCGCACGTCTCTCGCACGTAAGGCCCCATGTCCGGTACGCGCTTCACAGCGCGGCCTATCATGGGGCCTGCGTCTTGGCGTTTGGGCTTGTAACTCCAATCACTGGACGCGCGTTGGGCCTTACGTAGACTGAGGCGCTCGCAGCGGAGCGAAACGCCGACTCGCTTCGCGGCACCATCACGCAGGGAGTTACGACCGTGGCAAGTGGCAACGCGATCCGGGGAAGCCGGGTCGGGGCGGGGCCGATGGGAGAGGCCGAGCGTGGCGAGTCCGCGCCGCGTCTGCGCATCTCCTTCTGGTGCTCCAACGGACACGAGACACAGCCGAGCTTCGCGAGCGACGCACAGGTCCCGGAGACCTGGGACTGCCCGCGCTGCGGCTTCCCCGCCGGACAGGACCGGGACAACCCACCGGACCCGCCGCGCACCGAGCCCTACAAGACCCACCTCGCGTATGTGCGCGAGCGCCGCAGCGACGCGGACGGCGAGGCGATCCTCGCCGAGGCGCTCGCCAAACTGCGGGGCGAGATCTAGCCCGGATCCGGTTCAGGTCCGGTTCAGATCCGGTTCAGCCTCCTTCAGTCTTCTCCGGCCAGTCTTCTTCAGCGCTGATCAATTAGGTTGGAACAGCCGGGACAGCTGGGACACCTAAGGAAGAAGGCTGAAGTCCGACATGAACGAAGACGGCCGTACCAGGCTCAACCAGATGCCCGAATGGGCCGCGCTGGCCAAGCACCGCGAGGAGCTCGGCGAGGTTCGGCTGCGTGAGCTGTTCGCCGCCGACCCGGGTCGCGGCACCGGCTGCACGCTCCGGGTGGGAGACCTGTACGTCGACTGCTCCAAGCACCTCGTCACCGACGAGACCCTGCGGCTGCTGCGCGATCTGGCCGCCGCCACCGACGTGTTCGGGCTGCGCGACGCCATGTTCCGCGGCGAGAAGATCAACACCACCGAGGACCGGGCGGTGCTGCACACCGCGCTGCGCGCCCCGCGGGACGCGGTGATCGAGGTCGACGGCGAGAACGTCGTGCCCAAGGTGCACGCGGTACTCGACAAGATGGCCGACTTCGCCGGCCGGGTCCGCTCCGGGGAGTGGACGGGCCACACCGGCAAGCGCATCAGAAACGTCGTCAACGTCGGCATCGGCGGCTCCGACCTGGGCCCCGCCATGGCCTACGAGGCGCTGCGCGCCTTCACCGACCGGGAGCTGACGGTCCGTTTCGTCTCCAACGTCGACGGCGCCGACCTCCACGAGGCCACCCGCGACCTCGACCCGGCCGAGACGCTGTTCGTCATCGCCTCCAAGACCTTCACCACCATCGAGACGGTCACCAACGCCACCTCCGCCCGGACCTGGCTGCTGGACGCGCTCGGTGACCAGGCCGCCGTCGCCAGGCACTTCGTCGCCCTGTCGACGAACGCGGAGCGGGTCGCCGACTTCGGCATCGACACGGCCAACATGTTCGAGTTCTGGGACTGGGTCGGCGGCCGCTACTCGTACGACTCGGCGATCGGCCTCTCCCTGATGATCGCCATCGGCCCGGACCGCTTCCGCGAGATGCTCGACGGCTTCCACCTCGTCGACGAGCACTTCCGCACCGCCCCCGCCGAGTCCAACGTCCCCCTGCTCATGGGCCTGCTGGGCATCTGGTACGGCAACTTCCTGGGCGCCCAGTCGCATGCGGTGCTGCCGTACTCGCACTACCTGTCGAAGTTCACCGCGTACCTCCAGCAGCTCGACATGGAGTCCAACGGCAAGTACGTGGGCCGGGACGGGCGCGAGGTCGACTGGCAGACCGGCCCGGTCGTGTGGGGCACGCCCGGCACCAACGGGCAGCACGCCTACTACCAGCTGATCCACCAGGGCACCAAGCTCGTCCCGGCCGACTTCATCGGCTTCGCCGAGCCGGTCGCCGAACTGAGCGACGAGCTGAAGGCCCAGCACGACCTGCTGATGGCCAACTTCTTCGCGCAGACGCAGGCGCTCGCCTTCGGCAAGACCCCGGACGAGGTGCGGGCCGAGGGCGTCCCGGAGGAGCTGGTCCCGCACAAGACGTTCCGCGGCAACCACCCGACGACGACGATCCTCGCCCGCGCGCTGACCCCGTCCGTGCTCGGCCAGCTCGTCGCCCTCTACGAGCACAAGGTGTTCGTCCAGGGCGCGGTGTGGAACATCGACTCCTTCGACCAGTGGGGCGTCGAACTCGGCAAGGTGCTCGCCAAGCGCGTCGAACCCGCCCTCACCGAGGGCACCGAGGTCCCCGGCCTGGACACCTCCACCAAGGCGCTGGTCGCCGCCTACCGGGAGCTGCGCGGGCGGGAGCTGCGCGGGCGGGAGTGAGCCGGCGGGAGTGAGCCGGCGGGAGTGAGCCGGCGGGAGGGGGAAGGGGCGGTGAGGGCTTGTCGCCCCCGCCGCCCCTTCCCCTCCCGTCCTACAGGATGATCAGGCCGATGCCGACGGGTACAGCGACCTCGGCAACTGCGAAGCCGCCGCCGAGTCCAGCAGCCACAGCGTCCGGGCACGGCCGCGTGCCCCCGCTGCCGGGGCCTGGATCTCGCCCGCGCCCGACAACGCGATGGCCGCCGCCTCCGCCTTGTCCTCGCCGGCCGCGAGGAGCCACACCTCGCGGGCGGCGCGGATCGCCGGGAGGGTGAGCGTCACCCGGGTCGGCGGCGGCTTGGGCGCGCCGCGGACGCCGACCACGGTACGGTCCGTCTCCCGTACTCCCGGGTGCTCCGGGAAGAGCGACGCCACGTGCGTGTCCGGCCCAACGCCCAGCAGCAGGACGTCGAAGGACGGCACCGCGGCGTGGTTCTCGGGGACGGACGCCGTGGCCAGCTCCTGCGCGTACGCGGCGGCGGCGGCCTCCACGTCCGAGCCGTGCGGGCCGTCCGACGCCGGCATCGCGTGCACCCGCTTCGGGTCCAGCGGCACCGAGTCGAGCAGCGCCTCGCGCGCCTGGGTGACGTTGCGCTCCGGGTCGCCCTCCGGCAGGAAGCGCTCGTCGCCCCACCACAGGTCCAGGCGGGCCCAGTCGACGGCGTCCCGGGCGGGGGACCCGGCGAGCGCCGCGAGCAGGCCGTTGCCGTTGCGGCCGCCGGTCAGGACCACGGACGCGCTGCCCCGGGAGGCCTGCGCGTCCACGATCTTCGTGATCAGCCGGGCCGCCGCGGCCTCGGCCATCAGCTCCTTGTCGCGGTGCACGACCAGCTGGGGAGTGCTCACTTCGCCGCCGCCTTCTTCACCGGTGTCTTCTCCTGCGCCGCGTCCTTCGCGGGAGCTTTCGCAGCCGTCCCCACGGGAGCGGCGACCGCGACGGCCCCGGCGTCCCCTTTGGCCGGCGTGCCCGAGGCGGTCGGCGCGTTCAGCCGGTCCACCCCGTACCGCAGCGCCGAGGCGTACGTGTCGTCAGGGTCGAGGCGCCGCAGTTCCTCCGCGATCAGCTCGGCCGTCTCGCGGCGCTTGAGCGCCACCGCGCGGGCCGGCTGGCCCTGGATGGACAGGTTCGCCAGCGAGCCGTCGGCCCGGTCCAGGACGACAGGACCGCAGTCGGTGTCCATCCGGACCGCCGTGAGACCCGGACCGTTCGACGCCGAGCGCTGCACCGGCACGTCCAGCCGGTCCGCCAGCCACATGGCCAGCAGTTCGCAGCTCGGGTTGTACTCCTCGCCCTCCACCTCGACCGCCTGCACCTTGCAGTCGACCTGGTCGAGGGCCGCCGCCAGCATCGAGCGCCACGGCGTGATGCGGGTCCAGGACAGGTCGGTGTCGCCCGGCGTGTAGGCGTCGGCGCGGGCGGCCAGCTCCCGTACCGGGTCCTCGCAGGCGTAGGTGTCGGTGACCCGGCGCTGGGCCAGCGCGCCCAGCGGGTCCCCGGCCGGGTCCAGCGGCGCGTTCACCGGCCACCACACCACGACCGGCGCGTCCGGCAGCAGCAGCGGCAGGACCACCGACTGGGCGTGCTCGACGACGTCGCCGTACAGCCGCAGCACGATCGTCTCGCCGGTGCCCGCGTCGGCGCCGAGGCGGACCTCGGCGTCCAGCCGGGACTTCGTGCGGTCCCGCGGCGAACGCGAGACGCGCTTGATGACGACGAGCGTGCGCGACGGGTGCTCGTGCGCGGCGTCGCTCGCGGCCTTCAGCGCGTCGTAGGCGTTCTCCTCGTCGGTGACGATGACCAGCGTGAGCACCATGCCGATGGCCGGGGTGCCGATCGCCCGGCGGCCCAGCACCAACGCCTTGTTGATCTTGCTGGCCGTGGTGTCCGTGAGGTCTGTCTTCATGGGCGGCGCCAGCTCCGTCCGTCTCGTTCGAGCATGTGGTCCGCCTCGACGGGTCCCCAGGTGCCGGCCGGGTACCGGGCCGGGGTGCAGTGCTCGTCCCAGTACTCCTCGATCGGGTCGAGGATCTTCCAGGACAGCTCGACCTCCTCGGTCCGCGGGAAGAGGTTCGCGTCGCCGAGCAGCACGTCCAGGATGAGGCGCTCGTACGCCTCCGGGCTGGACTCCGTGAAGGACTCGCCGTAAGCGAAGTCCATGGACACGTCCCGGATCTCCATCGACGTGCCCGGCACCTTGGAGCCGAAGCGGACGGTGACGCCCTCGTCGGGCTGGACGCGGATGACGATCGCGTTCGAGCCGAGTTCCTCGGTGGCCGTGGAGTCGAAGGGGGAGTGCGGGGCGCGCTGGAAGACGACCGCGATCTCGGTGACCCGGCGGCCGAGCCGCTTGCCGGTGCGCAGGTAGAAGGGGACGCCCGCCCAGCGCCGGTTGTCGATACCGACCTTGATCGCGGCGTAGGTGTCGGTCTTCGACTTGGGGTCGATGCCCTCTTCCTCCAGGTAGCCGACGGCCTTGGCGCCGCCCTGCCACCCGGCCGTGTACTGGGCGTGCACGGTGTCCCGGCCCAGGTCCTTGGGCAGCCGCACCGCGCCGAGCACCTTGGTCTTCTCCGCGGCCAGCGCGTCCGCGTCGAAGGAGGCGGGCTCCTCCATCGCGGTCAGCGCGAGCAGCTGGAGGAGGTGGTTCTGGATGACGTCGCGGGCGGCGCCGATGCCGTCGTAGTAGCCGGCCCGGCCGCCGATGCCGATGTCCTCGGCCATGGTGATCTGGACGTGGTCGACGTAGGACCGGTTCCAGATCGGCTCGAACATCGTGTTGGCGAAGCGCAGCGCCAGGATGTTCTGGACGGTCTCCTTGCCCAGGTAGTGGTCGATGCGGAAGACCTGGTCCGGGGCGAAGACCTCGTGGACGATCCGGTTGAGCTCCTCGGCGGACTCCAGGTCGTGGCCGAACGGCTTCTCGATCACCGCGCGGCGCCAGGAACCGCTCGACTGGTCGGCCAGCTGGTGCTTCTTCAGCTGCTGGATGACCACGGGGAACGACTTCGGGGGCACCGAGAGGTAGAAGGCGAAGTTGCCGCCCGTGCCCTGCGCCTTGTCCAGCTCCTCGATGGTGCCGCGCAGCCGCTCGAACGCCTCGTCGTCGTCGAAGGTGCCCTGGACGAAACGCATGCCCTGGCTGAGCTGCTGCCAGACCTCCTCGCGGAACGGGGTGCGGGCGTGTTCCTTGACGGCGTCGTGCACCACCTGGGCGAAGTCCTCGTGCTCCCAGTCGCGGCGGGCGAAACCGACGAGCGAGAAGCCCGGCGGCAGCAGACCACGGTTGGCGAGGTCGTACACGGCGGGCATGAGCTTCTTGCGGGAGAGGTCACCGGTGACGCCGAAAATGACCAGACCCGACGGCCCCGCGATACGCGGGAGCCGTCGGTCTGCGGGGTCACGCAGCGGGTTGCTGCTTGACAATTTCTAGCCCTCCGAGGGGGCGAGGCGCTTCAGCTCCGCCTCGGTCGACTTCAGCAGGTCCGTCCAGGAGTCCTCGAACTTGTCGACGCCCTCCTTCTCCAGCAGCTGGACCACCTCGTCGTAGCCGATCCCGAGCTTCTCGACCGCGTCGAGGTCGGCGCGGGCCTGCTCGTAGGTGCCGGCGACCGTGTTGCCGGTGATCTCGCCGTGGTCCTCGGTGGCGAAGAGGGTCGCCTCCGGCATGGTGTTCACCGTGTTGGGCGCGACCAGGTCGGTGACGTACATGGTGTCGCTGTACGCCTTGTCCTTCACGCCGGTCGACGCCCACAGCGGACGCTGCTTGTTGGCGCCGGCCTTCTCCAGGGCGTTCCAGCGGTCGGAGGAGAAGATCTCCTCGTACGCCTGGTAGGCGAGCCGGGCGTTGGCGACGGCGGCCTTGCCGCGCAGGGCCTTGGCCTCGTCGGTGCCGAGCGCGTCGATCCGCTTGTCGATCTCGGTGTCCACGCGGGACACGAAGAAGGACGCCACCGAGTGGATCTTGGAGAGGTCCAGGCCGCGCTCCTTGGCCTTCTCCAGGCCGGTCAGGAAGGCGTCCATGACCAGGCGGTAGCGCTCCAGCGAGAAGATCAGCGTGACGTTGACGCTGATGCCCAGGCCGATGACCTCGGCGATCGCCGGGATACCGGCCTCGGTCGCCGGGATCTTGATCAGCGTGTTGGGCCGGTCCACCAGCCAGGCGAGCTGCTTGGCCTCGGCGACCGTCGCCTTCGTGTTGTGCGCGAGGCGCGGGTCGACCTCGATCGAGACCCGGCCGTCCTTGCCGCCGGTGGCGTCGAAGACGGGGCGCAGGATGTCGGCGGCGTCGCGGACGTCCGCCGTGGTGATCATACGGATGGCCTCTTCGACCGTGACCTTGCGGAAGGCCAGGTCGGACAGCTGCTGGTCGTAGCCGTCGCCCTGCGAGATCGCCTTCTGGAAGATCGACGGGTTGGTGGTGACGCCCACGACGTGCTGCTGGTCGATCAGCTCGGCGAGGTTGCCGGACGTGATCCGCTTGCGCGACAGGTCGTCCAGCCAGATCGCGACGCCTTCATCGGAGAGGCGCTTGAGTGCGTCTGTCATGGAAAATGCATCTCCTACGTGTCGTGTACGAGCGTCAGCGCTGGGCTGCGGCGATCGATTCCCGGGCGGCGGATGCGACGTTCTCGGCAGTGAAGCCGAACTCGCGGAAGAGCACCTTGCCGTCCGCCGAAGCACCGAAGTGCTCCAGGGAAACGATGCGGCCGGCGTCCCCCACGTACTTGTGCCAGGTCAGGCCGATCCCGGCCTCCACCGCGACGCGGGCCTTCACGGACGGGGGCAGGACGCTGTCCCGGTACCCCTGGTCCTGCTGCTCGAACCACTCGACGCACGGCACGGACACCACACGGGTCGGCACACCGTCGGCCTGGAGCGCCTCACGGGCCTCGACGGCGACGTGCACCTCGGAACCGGTGGCGATGAGGACGACCTCGGGCTCGCCGCCCTCGGCCTCGAACAGGACGTAGCCGCCCTTGGCCGCGTCCTCGTTCGGCTCGTACGTCGGCACGCCCTGGCGGGTCAGCGCCAGACCGTGCGGCTGGCCCTTGCCGAACTCCTTCGTCCAGCGGCGCAGGATCTCGCGCCAGGCGATCGCCGTCTCGTTGGCGTCCGCCGGGCGGACCACGTTCAGGCCCGGGATGGCGCGCAGCGAGGCGAGGTGCTCGACGGGCTGGTGGGTCGGGCCGTCCTCGCCCAGGCCGATGGAGTCGTGCGTCCACACGTACGTCACCGGCAGGTGCATCAGCGCCGACAGCCGCACCGCGTTGCGCATGTAGTCGGAGAACACCAGGAAGGTGCCGCCGTAGATGCGGGTGTTGCCGTGCAGGGCGATGCCGTTCATCTCCGCGGCCATCGCGTGCTCGCGGATGCCGAAGTGGATGGTGCGGCCGTACGGGTCCGCCTCCGGCAGCGGGTTGCCCGCCGGGAGGAAGGACGACGTCTTGTCGATCGTCGTGTTGTTCGAGCCGGCCAGGTCGGCCGAGCCGCCCCACAGCTCGGGGACGACCGCGCCGAGCGCCTGGAGCACCTTGCCGGACGCGGCGCGGGTGGCGACACCCTTGCCCGTCTCGAAGACCGGGATCTTCTCCTCCCAGCCCTTGGGGAGCTCGCCCTTGGCGACGCGGTCGTACTCGGCGGCGCGCTCCGGGTTGTTGTCCCGCCACTGCTGGAAGGACTTCTCCCACACCGCGCGGGCCGCCTGGCCCTTCTCCAGCGCCTTGCGGGTGTGGCCGATGACCTCGTCGGAGACCTCGAAGGTCTTCTCCGGGTCGAAGCCCAGGACCCGCTTGGTCGCCGCGACCTCGTCGTCGCCGAGCGCCGAGCCGTGCGCGGCCTCGGTGTTCTGCGCGTTCGGGGCGGGCCAGGCGATGATCGAGCGCATGGCGATGAAGGACGGCCGGTCGGTGACCTTCTTCGCCGCCTCGATCGCGTCGTAGAGCGCGTTCGGGTCCAGGTCGCCGTCCGGCTTCGGGGCGACGCGCTGCACGTGCCAGCCGTACGCCTCGTACCGCTTGCAGGTGTCCTCGGAGACGGCGGTCTCGGTGTCGCCCTCGATCGAGATGTGGTTGTCGTCCCACAGCAGGACCAGGTTGCCGAGCTTCTGGTGCCCCGCGAGGGAGGAGGCCTCGGCGGAGATGCCCTCCTGGAGGCAGCCGTCACCGGCGATGCAGTAGATGAAGTGGTCGAACGGGGAGGCGCCCTCGGCGGCCTCCGGGTCGAACAGGCCGCGCTCGTAGCGGGCGGCCATCGCCATGCCCACCGCGTTGGCGACACCCTGGCCCAGCGGGCCGGTCGTCGTCTCCACACCCGTGGTGTGGCCGTACTCCGGGTGCCCGGGGGTCTTGGAGCCCCACGTCCGGAAGGACTCGAGGTCCGCCAGCTCCAGGCCGAAGCCGGCCAGGTACAGCTGGGTGTAGAGAGTCAGGGACGAATGGCCGGCGGACAGGACGAAACGGTCGCGTCCGACCCAGTCCGCGTCGGCCGGGTCGTGCCGCATCACCTTCTGGAAGAGGGTGTAGGCGGCGGGTGCCAGGCTCATCGCCGTACCCGGATGGCCGTTGCCAACCTTCTGTACGGCATCGGCGGCCAGGACGCGGGCGGTGTCCACGGCCCGCTGGTCCAGTTCGGTCCACTCGAGGTCTGTGGTGGTCGGCTTGGTGCTCACCCTGAGTCAGGGCTCCTCTCCACATGTCGGATGCCGGTGCACGTGGGCGCCCACCGGCTGCCGGCGCGTCCGTGAGTCGGCCGGCCGTTGTCGAGCCTACCCCCGTAAGTACGTGCGTTTTTCCGCTGGAAACAAGACTGCCGGGACTCCTTGGGATCCGCCTGTCGACTGGGCGAAACCCCATTCGGCATGTGAATACGGGCCCGCTCATCTGACCGCTCAATCGACTCTCCGAACGCACGTCGGAGCACGCCTCTCAACACGACCCCACCCCCGCGAGGGCCGAGGTACGGGCAACGTCTAAAGTGGCGTGGTACGCGCGAGCCTTTACCGCCACTTCACACGGTGGGGCTTGCTGGGATGTCTCTGTCAGGGGTGTGCGTGACGGCCGTTGAATCCCGTCCTGCGGGGGTTATCGGGACGAACCAGAGCCCGAGTCACCGGCCGTTCGGGGCCCGTGTCAAGGCTTTCGTGGCACTGACCAAGCCGCGGATCATCGAGCTTCTGCTGATCACCACCGTTCCGGTGATGTTCCTCGCCGAGCAGGGTGTTCCTGATCTGAAGCTGGTGCTGCTGACCTGCGTCGGCGGTTATCTGTCCGCGGGCGGCGCCAATGCGCTGAACATGTACATCGACCGCGACATCGACGCGCTGATGGACCGGACCTCGCAGCGCCCGCTGGTGACCGGCATGGTCAGTCCGGTCGAATGCCTCGTCTTCGGCATCACCCTGGCCATCGTCTCGACGCTGCTGTTCGGCTTCACCGTCAACTGGCTGTCGGCCTGGCTCTCGCTCGGCGCGCTCCTCTTCTACGTCGTCGTCTACACGATGATCCTCAAGCGCCGCACCTCGCAGAACATCGTCTGGGGCGGCATCGCCGGCTGCCTTCCGGTCCTCATCGGCTGGTCGGCCGTGACCAACTCGATGTCCTGGGCGCCGATCATCCTGTTCGGGGTGATGTTCTTCTGGACGCCGCCGCACTACTGGCCGCTGTCCATGAAGGTCAAGGAGGACTACGCGCGCGTCGGCGTGCCGATGCTCCCGGTCATCGCCTCCAACAAGGTCGTCGCCCGGCAGATCGTCATCTACAGCTGGGTGATGGTCGCCGTGTCGCTGCTGCTGCAGCCGCTGGGCTACACCGGCTGGTTCTACACGGCGGTCGCCCTGGCGGCCGGCGGCATGTGGCTGTGGGAGGCGCACGGGCTGCAGAACCGTGCCAAGGCCGAGGTGACGGGCGGCAAGCTCAAGGAGATGCGGCTCTTCCACTGGTCGATCACCTATGTGTCGGTGCTGTTCCTGGCGATCGCGGTGGACCCCTTCCTGCGCTGAGTACTCGTGAGGCGGGCGGGGGGGGGGGGGGGGGCGCCCCCCCCCCCCCCCCCCCCCCCCCCCCCAAAAAAAAAACCCACCCCCGGGGGCAACCCCCCACCCCCC